>JAFDIG010000059.1 GCA_019308145.1 Deltaproteobacteria bacterium
TGATTTTTGTAAACCCCTTAAAAGGGAATGTCAATATTTGGCTTATTTTTTCAATTAACCATCCTTTTGTTAATTTAGCTTTTTTCCCTTCTTGAGATTTTGCCCATCCTTTTATATATATCTGATTTGCTAATAATTCTGCTATCATAGTAAAAAAAAGAGCTGAGGAAAAAAGCATCATAAGATAAAAAATTGCATCTTGCCAATGCGAATGAATGAAACTAACAATCGCTTCTTCAGCCCAACGAGAAGGAAGTAAAGGTGAAGAAGGAGTTTTTAACATAGATAAATAATCCACGAGTATATGGAAAGATTCTGGATTTACCAGTTTTTCAGGTTGTAGAAAACGAAATAAAAGGTAAAGAGCAACAGTAAAACCAATAGATAAAAAGAGAAAGATATTTTTTGTTTTATTAGCAGGGAAAATCCTAACTAGCACCATACAGATAATAACCCCTATCCCCGAGGTAACAAAGATAAAAGAGATTATAACAGGAATAAGCCATAAATAATAGATAATACCAACTCCTTTTGCCATGCCAAACGCAACAAAAAATGGGGAACCAAAGAATAAGACCATCCAGGAAGAACTAAAGGTTGTTTCAACATATTTTGCAAAAAAGATATAGGATAGGGCAAGAGGGGAAGAAAAAAGAAAAGGTAAATCTTTAGAAAGATAAAGTGTAGAGATCGTTGTGATAATATTGGAAAAAATAAGCATAGCAAAGAAGGTAATAAAAACCATTGAAAGAAGTTTTCTTAAGAGTATCTCTCCTATAATCTCTATATTGTTGAGATATAAGATGAGTTTATAAGAAAAGAAGAAGATAGTGAACCAGAACCCTAAAGCAATGATAAGGGAAAAAAGAAAACGAATTTTTTCTTTTGTTCCTAAATTTTTTAATCTATTTTTTATAGAAAATATTTTAAAAAAGAGAAGGAGGATTGTTTGATTCATATAATCTCTTTTTCAGTTATCTTAAGAAAAAGAGGTTCAAGTCTTTTTTCTCCCTCTTTAATCATTTCTCTTAAATTATCCATAGTACCAATGGCAACCAATTTTCCTTCATTTATTATTGCTATCCTATCACATATCTCCTCTGCTATGGGAAGGGTATGAGTTGACATAAAAATAGTTACCTCTTTTTTTCTAAAGATATCTTTTACAAGTTGAATGCCTTTTGGATCAAGCCCTACCATTGGTTCATCAATAATGATTATTTCAGGCTCATGTAAAAAAGCAGCGCTCATAACCAACCTTTGCTTCATGCCGTGAGAAAAGTTTTCAATCAACTCAGTTGCCCAATCTTTAAGCTGAAATAGTTCCAGATATAATTCAATATTGGTTTCAAGTTTTTTACCATCAATATTATATAGATAGCCAATGAACCTTAAAAATTCATATCCAGTAAGCTTTTCATAAAGAAAGGGTTGATCAGGAATAAAACCGACAAGCTTTTTTGCTTTAATAGGCTCTTTTATGATATCATATCCACCAATATAAGCTGTTCCAGATGTTGGTGGAATGATGCCTGCTAACATCTTTATGGTTGTAGTTTTCCCTGCGCCATTTGGGCCAAGGAAACCAAATATTTCCCCTTTTATAACCTCGATATTTAAAGAGTCAACAGCAGTAATATCACCAAATCTTTTTGTAAGATTTTCTGTTTTTATCATTTAGCATCTACCACTTTTATTTTTAATTTACCTAAAAGTCTATTTATTTCAACCCATCTTTTTATATCACCTAATATAAAACGTATATGTGTAACATCAGCAGGTATTTGATTAAAGACAGGATCAACCGTTATCCATTTATCTAAGAGCACTTCACACCAAGCATGATAAAAAAATGCCCCATCTAAATAGACAACGCCAATGGCTATTCTTGTAGGAATAGATATTGACCTTGCTAATGCAGTAAAGAGAACAGCATGTTCATTGCAGTCTCCTCTTTTTTTCTTTAAGACCTCTAAAGCATTTGGTATAGAGAGAATAGGCTCTTTTTTTATATTTTTATTCATCCAATTTAATATGAGTTTTATCTGTTTAAGCCTTTTTCTTTCATTTCCTATGATCTTTTTTGCAATTTCCTTTATTTCAGGGTTATCACTCTGTATAAAAGGAGTAGAGAATAAAAATTTATCGTCTGTTAAAACCTTTTTTATCTTACTTATATTCTCTTTTTTGATTATAAGATTTCCCTCTTTAAATGATTGCCTTTCTCCATCCAAATCCATCCCTTTTTTATTAAAACCAGAAAGATTAACAACAAGCATTTTTAATTTTTCCTGATTCTTTATTGGTTTATCAATAGGAATAGATGATGCCTTTATAATATCTATTGCTTTTTTTGGAGATTTTATATTAGCTAAAGCAACCTCTTTTTTTTCTTTAATCATAACAAAACCCATAGGTGATTGCTCTTTTATTGTCTTTTTTGAATTATCCATCCATAAAAATAGATCCATACCACCATAAGTAAGTTTTATCTTTATTGCATCAACAGATTTGCCATGAATCTTAACCTTCTCTTTTCCTATAACCTCTACTGGCAACATTCTATTATCTAAAGAAGAAGGATCAAAAAATGGTACCTCAAATTTCATGCCTGGTTTTAAAGAAATATGTGAGAGATATCCATTAATGGAACTGGATAGATATATTGGGGATTTTAAATGAATTTTCTGATTTGTTTTATTTCCAGATGAAATAATATCAATATCTAAAATATGATCTCTAACTTTTCCTTTGACTCTGATCTGCATGATACCAGATGAAGTATAAAAATCAAAATTCTTAAGAGAATAATCTTTATTAAGAAGAGAATCTGTTATAAGGGATATCTTTTGTATAGTATCCATGATATTCATTTTGAGGAATGTTTTTTCTTTAATTCTTATTTCCTCTTTTGTTTCTTTTTCCTCTCTTATATTATAGCCGATCTTTTCACCTTTGAAATAGATTCCATACCATTCCTTCTCAACTTTTTCTCCCTTTTCTGGTTGATAAGGTAAAGGAGTAATTTTATAGGTTGTATGTAAATTTTTTTTAAAAAGAATGGCAATCATAACAACCCAAAAGATTATAATAATAAATCTAACAACACTTTTCCTTTTCAATTTTAATAGCCTTATTTTTTAAAATTTTTACTAATTATACAATAAAGATTGTAATTTGAAAAGTTTAAGGGCAAAATTGGTAAAATAAAACAATTGACAAACCAACTAAAAGAAATATATATTTAATAAAAAAGCGCCCATAGCTCAGCTGGATAGAGCGACGGACTACGAATCCGTAGGTCGCAGGTTCAAATCCTGCTGGGCGCGCCATGAAAGACGGAGGGTTTTTTCTGTCTTTTGATGATGTAGACTTATATTATATGGGTTTAGCCTTAAAAGAAGCAAAAAAGGCTTATGAAGAGGATGAAGTCCCTATTGGAGCTGTTATAGTAGGTGATAAAGGGATAATTGGAAAAGCACGCAACAGAGTAGAGGCAACAAAGGATCCAACAGCACATGCTGAGATATTAGCAATAAGAGAGGCAGCTTTAAAGCTTGGTAATTGGAGGCTAACTGATTCTACCTTATATGTAACAGTTGAACCCTGTATTATGTGTGCTGGGGCAATAGTTTTATCAAGGATTTCAAGGCTTGTTTTTGGGGCAAGGGAGTCAAAGTTTGGAGCCGCAGGTTCTCTTTATTCAATACCAACTGATAAAAGGCTGAACCATACAGTATTAATTACAGAGGGTATCTTAGAGAAAGAGGCAAAGAAGTTATTAAGCTCCTTTTTCTCTCAAAAGAGAGATAAAAAATAAACCCCTTTTTTAAGTGCGGGAGAGATGGCCGAGGGGTTTAAGGCGGTTGACTCGAAATCAACTGAGCGGAAGATATCCGCTCCGGGGGTTCAAATCCCTCTCTCTCCGCCATAAAATATATATTGGAGAGATGTCCGAGCTGGCCTAAGGAGCACGACTGGAAATCGTGTATGGCTTAACAAGCCATCGGGGGTTCGAATCCCCCTCTCTCCGCCATGGCTATCCCTGATAGCTGGGTCCTGTGCAACAGACCATCACAAACCCCGTCAGGTCCGGAAGGAAGCAGCGGTAGTGATTTGGGCTGTGTGCCACAGGTAAACCTAGCTATCAGGAATAGGTATGGATATATTATTAAGATATAAGGCAGGGAGAGTTTTTGAACCTGCCTTTTTTTGGAGTTAAACCTTAGTGGAATATCAGGTTCTTGCAAGAAAATATCGTCCTCAAATCTTTAGTGAGCTTTTAGGGCAAGAACATGTTGCAAAAACCCTTCAAAATGCAATAAAGATGAAGAGGGTTGCTCATGCCTTCCTTTTTGCAGGCCCTAGAGGAGTTGGCAAAACTTCAGCTGCACGAATTTTAGCAAAAGCCCTAAACTGTGAAAAAGGGCCAAGCCCAGATCCTTGCAATCAATGCCAAAAATGTAAAGAGATAACAGGTGGTTACTCCATAGATGTTATAGAAATTGATGGTGCTTCAAATAGAGGTGTGGAAGAGATTAGAGAATTAAAAGAAAGGGTAAGATATCATCCTCAATCATCTCGTTATAAGATATTTATAATAGATGAAGTTCACATGCTTACAAAAGAAGCCTTTAATGCTCTTTTAAAAACCTTAGAAGAACCGCCACCGCATGTAAAATTTATCTTTGCTACCACAGAACCTCATAAGGTTCCTGTAACCATTCTTTCAAGGTGTCAGAGATTTGATTTTAAAAGGATCCCTATATCAACTATCCTTAATCAACTAAAGATGATAACAGAAAAGGAAAAGATAACCATATCAGAAAATTCTCTTTATATCATCTCTCAAGAGTCGCAAGGAAGTATGAGGGATGCAGAAAGTTTGCTTGATCAGGTGGTTGCTTTTTCAGGGAATGAGGTTAAAGAAAATGATGTAGCTACTCTTTTAGGGGTGGTGGATAGAAAATTGGTAAGAGATATTTCTAAAGAGATTCTTAAAAGAAATGTTAAAAAGTTAATGGAGCTCATTCATTTGATATATGAATCTGGTTATGAAAGTGCCTCATTTATGAAATCTTTGCTTGAACATTTCCGAAACTTAGTTATAGCTAAAATGGTAGACAACCCAACGGATTTGATTCCCCTTCCTTCTGATGAGATTGAAGATTTAAAAAAAGATGTAAAGGATGAACAACCTCAAAGACTTGTATTCCTTTTTAATATGCTTATTAATGGGGATATACAAGCAAGTAAAAGTGATTTTCCTTACTGGGTAATGGAGGCAACCCTTGTTAATATGGCTTTATTTACTCCTGTTATCCCTATAGATGATATTCTTGCAAAATTATCCTCTCTTAAGGAAGAACTTCCTAATGTAAGTGAAGATGGTAAATATATTTTACAAAAGGAAGAAGAATCTGCTATTAAAAGATCAGAGGCAAAAGAAGAAATAAGGGATACCGATTTTAGTGGTTTTATAGATTTTGTTCAAGCAGAAGATCCAAAATTAGCTTCATTTATTTCTCAAGGGAAATGGAAAGGGATTGATAATAATGAGGCGATTATTGCTTTTGATAATTCCTTTTATTATGATAGAATAAAAAAACAGATTGAGCTTCTTACTGATTTTGCTTCTCGTTATTTTAGAAAAGATATAGAGATTAAAATTCAAAAAGAAAAAAAGAAAGAAAAAGATGTTAAATCGACTCAATTAGAGAAAAAAATAAAAAGAGAAGCAAAAGAACATCCTTTGGTGAGGGAAGCTCTTCAACTTTTTGATGGATACCTTGTGGAGATTAAAGAGCAAAAGGGCAAAAAGATTTAATTTTTTATAAAAGAGGAGGTTACTAATATGCCAAAAGGGTTAGGTAATATAATGAAACAGGCTCAAAAGTTGCAAGAGAAGATGGCAAAAATGCAGGAGGAGTTATCAGAAAAGGTAGTAGAAGCACAGGCAGGTGGAAGTATGGTGAAGGTAAAGATGAATGGGAAACTTGAGGTCCTTTCCATTGAGATAGAGCCAGAGGTGGTAAATCCTGATGATATAGAGATGCTTTCTGATCTTATTACTGCTGCTATAAATGAGGCGATTAGAAAGGCTCAGGAGACAATGGCTGAAGAGATGAAGAAGATTACTGGTGGCATCTCTATTCCAGGGCTTTTTTAGAGGTAAAGAATGGCAAGTACCACAAAACCCTTACAAGAACTTATTGATGCTTTAACTAAATTGCCAGGAATAGGTAGAAAAACAGCCCAAAGATTGGCTTTTCATATCCTTAAATCATCTAAGGAAGAAGCCCAAAGATTGGCTAATGCCATATTAGATGTAAAGGAGAAGATCTTTCTCTGCTCTCAATGTTTTAATATAACTGATACCGATCCTTGCAGCATTTGTGCTGATCCAAACCGTAGTGATGAAATAATATGTGTGGTTGAACAACCAAGCGATATGATGGCAATTGAAACAATAGGAGAATTTAAAGGTAAATACCATATACTTCATGGTGCTTTATCTCCTCTTTCTGGTGTTGGGCCAGAGAATCTTAAAATTAAAGAACTTATAGAAAGGGTAAAGAAAGGAAGAGTAAAGGAAGTAATAATAGCTACTAATCCAGATGCAGAAGGAAGTGCTACCGCACTTTATCTTACAAAGCTTTTAAAACCTTTAAACGTAAAGGTTACCAGAATAGCAGAAGGTGTTCCAAGTGGTGGTAACCTTGAATATATCGATCCTGCCACATTAAGAAAATCCCTTGAAGGAAGAAGAGAGGTATAAGGAGATAGAAAGATTAATGGGGATAAAGATCTCTCTTTAAGATGGCTTATTCCTGAAAAGATCGCTGCTTCTCATCTCCCAAGTGAGGAAGATCTTAAAGAGTGGAAACGTTTAGGAATTAACTCAATAGTTAATCTTTTAGATGGCTGGCACGGAAAAACAGTAGCAAAATGGGAAAGATTTTATGGCTTTAAAGTTCTGCATGTTGAGATAGAAGATATGTCTGTTCCTACCTTTGATGAGCTTTTATATATTGTTAGATGGATCAAAAGTGAGATTGAAGCAAAAAGAAAGATTATAGTTCATTGCTATGCAGGTATTGGTAGAACTGGAACAATACTTACTGCTTATCTTCTCTTAAATGGTAAAAGCCTTAACCAAGCTTTAAATATGGTGAAAAAGATAGGTTCATTACCTCAAAGCTTTTCACAATTAAAAATGTTAGAAAGTTTAGAAAAAATGATTATAGAAGGAAAAGTAGAATTATAAGTTAAAAAAAGGATGATAAAATATATGGTTTGCTATAAAAGATTTTTCCTTGATATAGATAAGCTTTTGGTTGTTTCTATTGATATTCAAGAAGGGTTGCTTAAAGCAATGCCTTTAGAGATACAAAATCTTATTATAAGAAATAGCAAAATAATTCTAAAGGCTTGTGAACTTTTTAAGATTCCTGTAATATTTACAGAACAATATCCAAAAGGTTTAGGTCAAACCATTCCTCAAATAAAGAAGATAGTTGATAATTTTTCAGCAATAGAAAAGATTTCTTTTTCTTGCTTAAAAGAAGAAAATTTTGTTAAAAAGTTCAATCAATATAAAAGAAATCAAATTCTTTTGATAGGTATTGAAACCCATGTATGTATAATGCAAACAGCTCTTGATTTGATTAAAAGGGGTTACTATCCTTATATAGTAGCAGATTGTGTTGCTTCACGTACAAAAGAAAATTGGAGAATAGCTCTTGATCAGCTAAAAGAGGCAGGCGCTATTATTACTACAACAGAGATTGTGGTTTTTGAACTATTAAAAAAAGCAGGAACAAAAGAGTTTAAGATTTTATCACCCCTTATAAAATAGCTTGAAATTTAATTATTCGGTGTTTAATAACGGACTAATTATATTTTAGGCTGATAAAATCAGCCTAAAATAAAAGTAAAAATTTCTTATTTATAAAATTTTTGTTGTATTTTTTTAATTATTTTGAAATTATTTCAATCTTGTAAAACCAAAATTTGTAGTTTTAATTAGTTCATTCCTTATTCTTCAGCATGAACTAATAAAGTGGGAACTTCTTTTGCTGTTAACATGTCTAATTATATATAAATTTTGAAAGAAGTTCCTATCCTCTTTTTGAGAATGGGAAAAATATTTTTTCTTTTTTTGTTATTAACTACTATCAATGATAAAGAAGACGAGGATATCAAACTCATTGATCAATTTTTATCAGGCAAAGAGGTAGGATTCAATCGTTTGGTATTAAAATACCAGAATAGGATATATAACCTTTGTATGAGAATGTTAAACAATGAGGATGATGCATTAGAAGTATCTCAGGATGTCTTTCTCGCTGTTTTTGTTAATCTTAAGAAGTTTAGAAGAGAGTCTCGTTTTTCTACATGGCTTTTTGCAATAGCTATTAATCATTGTAGAAATAAGCTAAGAAAGAAGATAAAAGAAGAAGATATCCCCGATAATTACGAAGAGATAGATTTGAAATCCCCATATAAAATTTTAAAGGAAAAGGAGATAAAAAGATTAATTTCAGAAGCTATAAAAAAGCTTGAACAACCTTATCGTGAAGCAATTATATTAAGAGATATAGAGGATTTAAGTTATCAAGAGATGTCAAAGATAATGAAGGTAGAGATTGGAACAGTAAAGTCCAGGGTTCATCGGGCGAGATCAAAAATTAAGCAAATATTAAAAAAAGCAGGGATAAATTTTGAAAAGCTGTAAAGATTATAAAGAAATGCTCTCAGAATATATTGATGGGACCCTCCCTAAAGGGCAAAGGGAAGAGCTTGAGTCTCATCTGAAAAGCTGTTCCTCTTGTAATGAGGAATTGCACGAGTTGAGAAAAACAATTTTCCTTGTAAGATCACTTCCTAAATATCATGCTCCTTCAACCCTTTTCACCTCTGTTAGGGAAAGAATAAATAAGAGAAAAAGGAGCAAATCTTCTTTAAGAAGTCGCCTTTTCCCTATAACCTCAATAGCAATGGTCCTTATCGTTATAGCAGCTTTTTTTGTTTACAGAGTAACTCCCTATAGAACAAAAAAATATTTTTCTTCTCATAAAAAAATAAAACCTTATAAACAAGAGGTTAAGACGAAAAGTTTAGCTTTGTCACCAATAAAAGAGAAGGTTAAGGAAGCAGAAGAAAAAGGTTATGCTTATAATAAAGCAGAAAAAGAGAGTTATCCTAAAAAACCTCGAGAGCCTACTTATGTTAAAAAAAAGATAGTCCCTAAAGAAGAAGTTAAACAGGGAAAAGTTTTACAAGCTAAAAGATATGCTCTTAAAAATGAGATGAAAAAAAGGAAAAAATCGTTTTATCCATCAAAAGTTACAAAAAAAGGCAAAAAAAGTATAAAAATAATGGAGCTTCCTCCAACCAAAACCCCGAGAGTTTATAAAAGATCAGAAAAGATAGAGGAGCGACCTTTAAAAGTTGAAAATAGGATTAAAAAAACGTTAAATGAAGAAAGAATGAAAAAAGAGATTATTACTTCTACTATTAGAAGAGGGGAAACTCCTTATAAAAGGGGCTTAAGTCCAACTTCTGAAGAATTTAGATATTATCAAGGGAGATATAAGCCAAAAAGGTTAACTAAAAAGATATCAGAAAGAGAAAAGCGAAGAAGGATAGCACTAAAATATAAAAGAGAAAAAGCAATTGCTGAACGTGGCAGCACAAGAAAGATGGTGCATCCAAGAAGAGCTTTAGCTCCTACAAAAGAAAGAGGAAGGCATTTTTTAGCAAAAGGTTCAAGGGGTTTATCCTATATCCCTGTGATTTATTTAAGACCCTTATCCAAAAGATTAAGCAATAACAAAGTAT
>JAFDIG010000060.1 GCA_019308145.1 Deltaproteobacteria bacterium
ACCTGCTTTTATAGTAGGGGTTACCTTTGCTTTTATAAGGGCAATAACAGAGTTAACATCTACTATATTTCTTGTAACCCCTAAATGGAGGGTTATGGCAGTCGATATCTATAATTTTGTTGAATCAGGCTCATTAGGTTCTGCTGCCGCAATGTCAACCCTTCTTATGGCAATTGTTATTATTCTTTTATTGATTCTTTTTAAAGCAACAGGGGCAACGGTTTCCATGTTTAGGATGTAAGGAGAAAAAATGGAAAAGGTAGCAGTTGAGTTGATAAATGTTACAAAAAAATTTGGAGAAGAACCAAACCAGGTAATAGCAGTTGATCATTTTACTTATAAATTTGAAGAAGGAAAACTGACAACACTTTTAGGACCAAGTGGATGCGGGAAAACAACCACTTTGAGGTGTATAGCAGGATTTACTGAATTAGATGAAGGAGATGTTATAATTGGAAGTAAAACTGTAAAAGATCTCCCACCATATTTAAGACCAACAGGCACTGTTTTTCAAAACTATGCCTTATTCCCCCATATGACCGTTTATGAAAATATTGCCTATGGGTTAAAGATAAAAAAAGTTCCAGAGGATAAAATTAGAAAAAAGATAAAAGATGTTTTATCAATGTTTCAGTTAGAAGGTATGCAGGATAGAAACCCTTCCCAACTATCAGGAGGACAACAGCAAAGAGTCGCGATAGCAAGGGTTTTGGTAAATGAACCTCAGGTACTTCTCTTTGACGAACCCCTCTCAAATTTAGATGCAAAGCTTAGAGTATATATGAGGGAAGAGATAAGAAGTCTTCAAGAAAGATTAGGGATTACCACTATTTATGTTACTCATGACCAGGAAGAGGCAATGAGTATCTCTGACAAGATTGTTATTATGAATGCTGGTAAGATTGAACAAATAGGTGAACCTGTTGAGATATATAAAAAACCTTCTACTAAATTTGTTGCTGAATTTATTGGCTTGACAAACTTTATCAAAGCAAAAGTAAAGGAGATAAAAGAGAATAAAATAATTGTTAGCGTAAATAGTTCATTACTAACATTTCATATCAGTGAAAAATTTGAAAAAGGTGAGAATGTATTTATAGTTACAAGGCCTGAAATGATATATTTTGTACCGAATAAAGACTTAGAAAGTTTTGAAGGTGTAATAAAAAACAGCTTCTTTATGGGACCTATCGCCAGGTATGAAATTGCCTTATTAAATGATGAGATTATCACTTTAGATGAAGCAAATCCAAAAGAGCTAAAAAGAAAAGGAGAAAAGGTAATTTTAAAAGTGGACACCAGCTCTGCTTTTATCCATAAAAGTATTTAGATAAAATCTCTACTATTAGTAAAACTTAAAACTAATTCCTTTTGATACTCAATCTAAGATAATTTAAAAATATCCAAATGAGCACACATATATTTTAATGAAGATACTTGGATCTGCTCCGAGTAGGTATGATAGCTTCTCAACTCTCATTCTCCCGAAAAAAATGGGTAAAGCCCTGATAAAATTTTTAACTTGAAAAATACTCTTTTTTGTCGTATCTTTTTTTAATTCTCTTTCTGATTATTTTAAATCTTCTCTCAAGATAAGAAAATGTTTTATAGATTAAAAGAGATATTTTATTTCTTCAAACCACCAGGTGCTGGGAAAAGGGTATTTTTCAGTATAATTATAGGAATTATTGCAGGTGCTGGGGCGGCTGCTTTCTTTTATTTACTTGAATGGGGTAAGTTCTTTGCTTTCGAGGTTTTAGCAGGAACGCATTTAACTTCTCCAGCTGGCGAAAGGCTCATCCATGCTGTTGTCCATACTCCTTCCAGGCCATGGTTATGGTTCATTATCCCTACGGTTGGAGGGCTTCTTTCTGGTTTAATTGTGTATAGTTTTGCACCAGAAGCAGAGGGGCATGGGACAGATGCGATGATCAATGCCTTTCACCACTTAAAGGGAAAAATTAGAACAAGGGTGCCATATGTTAAAGGTATTGCCTCTATCATTACCCTTGCAACAGGTGGAAGTGGTGGAAGGGAAGGGCCAATCGCTCAAATCGGTGCTGGCTTTGGTTCATGGTTAGGACAAATACTGAAATTATCTCCAAAAGAAATCCGTATTATGCTCCTTTCAGGAACAGCTGGTGGGTTAGGTGCTATATTCCGTGCTCCTCTCGGTGGTGCAATAACAAGCGTTGAAATCTTATATAGGGAAGACTTTGAAACAGAGGCTATTATTCCCTGTATTATCTCATCTGTTGTTGCTTATACTCTCTATACCTTTATATTTGGCAACAGGCCAATCTTTTTTACACCTAAACTTGCTTTTAGTAATCCATTGGAATTGATATTTTATGCGATCCTTGGTTTTGTGTGCGCTCCTGTTGGTTATTTTTATGCAAATTTTTTCTATGGAATTAGGGATCGTTTCTTCAAAAAAATAAAGATTAAACCACATTTCAAGCCAGCGATTGGAGGATTTCTTGTTGGCTGTATAGGATACTTTGCACCCAAAGCTATGGGTGGTGGTTATGGAACAATACAGTGATTCTAAAGATACTTACCACATCGTTTACTATAAGCTCTGGTGGAAGCGGTGGTGTTTTTGGCCCATCTCTATTTATTGGTGCTATGTTAGGTGGAACAATGGGAACAGTGAGCCATCATTTTTTTCCATCCATTGTTACTCATCCTGAGGCTTTTGTACTTGTTGGAATGACAGGTTTTTTTGCAGGCGTTGCTCATGCTCCTTTAGGTTCTCTTTTAATGGTAACTGAAATGACTGCCAGCTATACCCTTCTTGCACCTCTTATGCTTGTTTCTGGCATTTCGCTTTTATTCACCAAAAAATGGTCTATTTATGAAAAACAGGTACAAAATAAATTTCATTCTCCTGCACATGCTGAAGATGTCACCATTAATGTAATGCAAGATATTCTGGTCAGATCTATATTTAAACCTCAGGAAAATGGAGTTGTGATTATAAAAGAGAATACACCTTTTAGTGAAATCAAAAAAATCATAGCAGAATCTCAACATACATATTATCCAGTTGTAAATGAAAAAAATCAACTTGTTGGGATACTTTCGCTAAACAATATACGAACTGTTATGTTTGATGATGCTGTCAAGGACCTTTTAGTAGCAGGAGAATTAGCAACTCCTCCAAAAACAATATCTTTAGACGAGGATCTCTATTCTGCTTTAATAAAATTTCTTGAATCAGGTTATGGGCAAATTCCTGTAATTGATACTCAACAAGAAGGAAAGATAGTTGGTATGCTTCAGCACCAAGATGTAATCTATGCTTATCATAAAGAGATTGAAAGAAGAAAAGGAATGGGATAAAGAAAAGCTTTAACTAATTTTACATCCATCTTAATGGTAACACAGAATTTTCCCATATAAAAAAGGTAGCAACTAAATTGCCACCTTTTTCAGCAAAAACTAATCAATCCCTTAAAGTGAAAACCTTGCTTTTAGTTCATAATGTCTTAATTCATAGCAACCAACCAGAAACAATTAACGCAACTTTTCAAGGGTCAATTCTATCCCTTTGGTCCAGCGTCCATTATCTCTTTGTCGACCATAGACTCAAACTGTTTAAAATTTTCATGAAAACGTTTGGCTAACTCTTTTGCCTTTTGATCAAATGCTTTTGGATCTTTCCATGTATCTCGTGGAGTTAAGATCTTTTCAGGGACTCCCTCACATTTTATTGGAACATCAAGTCCAAATATAGGATCTTCTTTTGTTGGAATATCATCTAATTTCCCTTCAAGTGCTTCATTTATTAAAGTTCTTGTATAAGATATCTTCATCCTTTCCCCTACACCAAAGGGTCCACCAGTCCAACCAGTATTAACAAGCCAACATTTAACATTATGACGTGCTATCTTTTCTCCTAACAACCTGGCATAAACTGTAGGATGAAGTGCCATAAAAGGTGCCCCAAAACATGTGCTAAATGTGGCTGCTGGTTCATTGCCTAATCCTGTTTCAGTTCCCCCTACTTTTGCAGTATATCCGGAAAGAAAGTAATACATTGCCTGAGACGGTGTAAGTTTGGCAATAGGTGGCATAACACCAAAAGCATCACAAGTAAGCATGATTATATTTTTTGGATGATCTCCAACTCCCTTTTTCAAAGCATTGGGTATATGAGTTATAGGATAAGCAGCTCTGGTATTCTCTGTTAAAGAATCATCAAATAGATCTATCCTTCGAGTAGCTGAATCTATAGCAACATTTTCTAAAATAGTACCAAATTTCCTTGTACACTCATATATCTCTGGTTCAGCCTCTTTTGACAGCCGGATCACCTTTGCATAACAGCCTCCCTCAAAATTAAAAATGCCTTTTTCACTCCAACCATGTTCATCATCTCCAATAAGTTTCCGCTTTGGATCTGCTGAAAGTGTTGTTTTCCCTGTTCCTGAAAGGCCAAAAAATATTGCCACATCACCATCAGAACCTATATTAGCAGAACAGTGCATGGAAAGTATATTTTCACGAGGAAGCAGGTAATTTAAAATGGTAAAAACAGCTTTTTTTATCTCACCAGCATAGCTTGTTCCCCCTATAAGTATCATCTTCTTGCCAAAATGAACAAGAATAAATGCCTCTGAATTTGTTCCATCAAGTTCTCTTACAGCATGAAATCTTGGCAAATCAACAACAGTAAACTCAGGTTGATGCTCTTCCAATTCCTTTTTGTCATGAATCTGGATAAACATATTTCTTGCAAAAAGATTGTGCCATGCCTGTTCTGTAATTACCCTGATTGGTATTCTATACCTTGGATCAGCACCTGCATAACAATCCTGAATAAAGATATCTCTTCCTTGAAGATAAGCTGTCATTCTGCTATAAAGGGCATCAAATTTTTCTTGAGGGAAAGGACGATTTACATCTCCCCACCATATTTTATCCCTGGATGATGGTTCATCAACAATGAATTTGTCATCAGGGGAACGTCCTGTATGGTGCCCTGTCCTAACAACGATCGGACCTAAATGAGCTAAAAGCCCCTCCCTTCTTTTGATCACTTCTTCATAAAGTCTGGGAGTGCAAAGATTCCAAAATATATTGTTAACATTTTTTATCCCTTGTGCTTCTATGTTCTTCATTTTTCATCCCTTTCTTTCTATCTATTTTTTATACTTTCTCTATTTTTTAACATTAAAATCAATATAAGGCAATAGACAAAAAATTTATCATCCTAATCTATTAAAAAAGTTCTCTATATCTTTCTTCTCTATGGTTATAGGGAAAGAAGGGAAACTGCCAATAAATATCTTCCCATAGCCCCTCATCCTTAACCTTACATCCAAAATTGCGACAACACCTTTATCATTCTTTGTACGTAAAAGTCTTCCTATCCCCTGTTTCAGCTCTAAAACTGCTCTTGGTATTTGGAATTCAAAAAATGGGTTGCCCCCATCATTTTTGATCTTTTCTATCTTTGCCTCAATTACTGGATCAGTTGGAACCTCAAAAGGCAATTTATCAATGATCACACAACTTAATGACTCTCCTGGCACATCTACACCTTCCCAAAAACTAAAAGTTGCAAAAAGAGAAGAGGATACCTCCTTCCTAAACCTATCAAGCAAGGCTGTTTTAGGCATCTCTCCTTGAATATAAATAGGAAAAGAAAATTGATCTCTTATAACATGATAAACTTCTTTCATATTCTTTATACTTGTAAATAAAACAAAAGTCCTTCCTTTTGATAACGTAAGAAGTTCTTTTATCTCTTTAATTAAAAAAAGAATAAATTCATCTGAAGAAGGCTCAGGCGCCTCTTTAGGAAGATAAAGCAGACAATTCTTTTTATAATCAAAAGGTGTATCAAGCATAACTTCATCAATATCAGGATCAAGACCTAAACTCTTCTTAAAATAACTAAAACTTCCATTTACTGATAAAGTGCCAGAAGTAAATATTATAGGGATCTCTTTACTGTAAAGATTTTGTCTAAGCTGCAAAGAAACATCAATTGGAGATGCATGGAAAATAACATTTTCTCCTACTGGCTCTACCCACTTAACATACTCATCATCTTGAACAAATAGTATATACTCAAGTTCTTCTTTTATTAATTTTGTCCGTTGTTCAAGAAAAACCCATTCTTCATCATCTTTTTCTTTGTGTAACCTTGCCGAAAGTTGATCAAGCTGATTAAAAAGATTGTTTGTTGTATCTTTTACATCATCGGTAATCAATTCATTTTTTAATCTGTATTTCTCCTCTGTTATAGGAAATAGAGAAAAAAAATATTTTATGCTTCTTTCTATACCTGATAAATTATTTTCCCAATCCTTCCTCTTATTTTTGGAAAGTTTCTGTTTGATATCATTTAAAAGATCATATATTCTGTTAGCACCTACCATAAAACCAAAAAAATCTGCTGCTATCTTCTCAATCTGGTGTGCTTCATCAAAAATTATTGCTTCATAAGAAGGGATTACAGCAGCAGATGCTACCCCTTTTAAGGAAAGATCAGCAAAAAAAAGATGATGATTAACAACAATGATATCAGAGGAAGCGGCAATCTGACGCATCTTTGTAATAAAACATTCTTTAAAATAAGGACATTTTAATCCAAAACATAGTTCGCTTTTTGATGAAATATGCCACCAAATGGGATAATCTTCTGGCATCTCAATCAACTCTGATCTATCACCTGTTTCTGTTTTTGTTACCCATTTTTCTATACTTGAAAAAACTGAAGCTTTATCATCCCAATCAAATGTAGGGTTTTTAATAAAATTCTTCCATCTCCTTAAACATAAATAGTTCACTCTCCCTTTCATAAGTGCTACTTTAAGATTAGGAAAAAGACTTTTCTTAATAAGGGGAATCTCCTTGAAAATAAGTTGTTCCTGCAAATTTTTAGTGCCAGTAGATATTACGGTTTTCTTTTTTGCTTCAATAATTGCTAAAAGATATGCAATAGTTTTACCAGTGCCTGTTGGAGCCTCTACAACAAGAATTTTTTCCTTATCCAATGCATGCTTTATCTCTTTTGCCATCTTAAGTTGCATTGGGCGGTATTCATAATGGGGAAGAACTTCTTTTAATTTACCCTTCTCACTTAGATACCTTTCCACAAACTACCTCTAAAACCTTTTCCTTTACTTTTTCATCAACTAAAAGAGTTCCATGATTAACCCCTTCCATCTTCCATTGATGAGTTCCCTCTATCCATGGAATCATAGCACGAACATAAGCAACCATTCCATCCCCTTTACCTTCTTTTATTTCATCTGGCAATAAAAATGATGGAGCCATCTTCTCTATAACTCCAAGTATAGATAAAATTTCCTCTGTCTTTTTCTTTCCCTTATCGATAATCCTGTAAAGCCTGGTAAAAATAGGAGATGTTCCTACAATATTGAAATATTCTATATCTTTATCTTGTTCCTTTTCTTCATTGCTTATAAGTTCTTTTATAAATGATGAATCAGGAGAAAGTTCTTCAATAGCACTATCCTTAAAAACATTTAAAAATTGCTCCACTCCCCCTATTATTAGCCTTTTCTCTTCTTTTAGCTCTTTTGGTAAAAGCATCTCAATAAAACGAGTAGAGGTTTTTAAAAAATTTCCCATCGTTGCTAATCTACTACCATAATTGGGTGTAGAAAGCATGATCAATGCTTTAACATTGGTATTGAACTCTCTTTTTTCCTGTATATACTTTCTTGCTATTAAACCTCCTCTGCTATGAGCTAAAAAGATAATATCTTTACCTTTTGCTTTATCTTTTGCAAACTCCATGATTATATTTAACTCTTTTACTGCTATCTTAATTGGGCCATTAGGGAGGCTCTGATCCCATGTTAAAAGGGAATATCCTTTTTCTTTGAAGAAATCCCAAAATCCTGTAGGAGGATTAGGCATAATCCTTAATGGGGTAGAAAATGAGAGGTTTTTGATAGGTTTGCCAAATGGGAAAAAAAAAGGATCTGGTGGATGTCTATTATCGGTTAAAACCAGATCAAAAGGGATTATCCCTTTCCCCATTGTCTCCCTATACGGGTCAAGCCAGCTTTTTGCTGATGCACCATAACCATGGATCAAGATCAAAAGGGGCTCTTTCTCAAAGCCCTCATGATAATAGATATTTTTTATCTTCACTTTTCAAAATCTTTATTAATCTTTTTAGTAGGAAGACTTTTTTTCTCTTCTGGTTCAAGCATACCAGCAGAGATAATAAGCCTGAAAGCATCCTCAACATTTATATCTAAAGGTATGATCTCTTTTTTGGGAACCATTAAAAAAAAGCCTGATGTCGGGTTTGGAGTTGTTGGAACAAATATATCTATCAAGTCATCATCTCCTATAATCTCTTTAAACTTTTTCCATGCATCACCTGTTACAAGTGCAAGAGAATAAATCCCTTTTCTCGGATATTCTATCAAAATTACCTTGTTAAAACGTGAACTTTTATCCTGAAATATGGTTGCTACTAACTCCTTTGCTCCACCATAAAGACTACTAATAAAAGGAATTCTACTTAAGGCTTTTTCATATAAATCTACCAGCTTTTTCCCGACAATTGAAGTTGTAAGCATCCCTATCAACAGAATAAATAGAAAAGAGATGACAAGACCTATACCAGGAACCGTAATTGGCATATATAGAGCCGGATTCCATTTGTCTGGTAAAATGCGCAATATCTTATCTGTATTCAAAATTATCCACTTCACAGTAAAAAAAGTAACAGCAACAGGAACTAAAACAATAAGACCTGTAAAAAAATAACGTCTTATTGACCCCTTTAATTTGCCTAAAAATGAAGCCATAATCCCTCCATTTTACTTTAAATCAAAAAAATTTTAGTTGGCTTTCTTGCTTTTTCTTTTTTGTTGAATATTGAATATGTTTGATACGATAATCTTTAATATCTTTTAAAAATGGAGAAGGCAAAAAGAGATGTTTTTTCCCAAAATAAAACCTCTCTTTAACATGTGTAAGTATAACAACTCTTTTTGCTCGTGTTATCCCAACATAAAGAAGACGCCTTTCCTCTTCTATATCAAAAAACCTTCCTTTATCTGGCAAATAGGGAATAAGACCGTTTTCTAAACCTATTATAAAAACCATGGAAAACTCTAAGCCTTTTGCACTATGCAATGTAGATAAAGTTACCTTTTTAGCTCTTGCTTCATATTTATCAGTTTCATCTCGGTTAGCCATAAAAATTAAAAAAGAAGCGGTATCCATCTCAAAAGGGGAAGAGATATTGAGCAACTCTTTTATCTTTTTATCTGGTATCTTTAAATCAAGATTATCAATAAGAGCTTCTATCTGTTCTGACACCTTTTTGTTCTTTAAAAAGTTGATAAAACTTAAAGGATCATTTGGCATTTTTCCGCCTAACATTTTTGTCTTCTTTTTGAGGAAATCAAAAAAATATATTTGAGATGGTTCAACGATTAAAAGACGCAACCAGCCAAATATCAATGAAAAAAATGGTTTAATATCATCTGAAGAAGATGCAAGCCTCTGATATGGTATTCCATATCTAAAAAGAGCATTCTCTACTGCATCACCTAATTGATGAATCCTGTAAAAAATAGCAAAATCAGAAAAGTCCCAGCTTTGGTTTTCATTCTCGTAAAAAAAGTTACCTTTATCAATTGAAAAAAGATTTATTCCGCCAACATATTCCTCTATTGTTTTTGCTATAAAATTAGCTTCTTCCTTTTCGTTTGGAAATCTTATAATCTTTATCAATCTTTCCCCTTTAATTCCTGATATGAGCCCTGGTTTTATACCATCTTTCCCTTTTGAGATAATATCTTCTGATACCCTCAGAATTGTTTCATTACTACGATAGCTACGAGTAAATTTGATAACTTTAGCTCCTGGATAATCTCTCTTAAATCTTTCAAAAAACTCAGGGGAGCCACCTCTAAAACCATAGATAGATTGTAATGGGTCTCCAATAACAAAAAGGTTTTCCCCTGTTGGAGCAAGAAGGTTAACCATTTTATACTGAGCTAAATTTATATCTTGAAATTC
Source organism: Deltaproteobacteria bacterium (assembly GCA_019308145.1). GTDB lineage: Bacteria > Desulfobacterota > JAFDIG01 > JAFDIG01 > JAFDIG01 > JAFDIG01. The sequence continues at coordinate 10,030 of JAFDIG010000060.1, forward strand.
ATCTACTGATATAAAAGTATATCGAGTACGTAGATCTTTAAGCCATCTTTGATCATCCTCCATTTTTTTTATAACTTCAATGATTAGATCATCGAAATCAAATAACCCTAATTCCCTTAGCCTATCCTGATACTCAGGGTAAAAGGGTATAAAAGAATTTATAAATTCTTGATCAAAATTTTTAAGGAGATCCTTAAAACGATTATCTTCATAAGAAATAAGATTCCTTTTTAATTTGTTTAATGCATCATCAATTCTTTTTACCATAAATGAATCAATCTTCTTGAAATATTTAATACCAATACTTCTTATCAATTCATCCTTCTCTTCAGGTGTAATAATCAATAAATTTTTAAACTCTTTTAACAAGGAGTATGCAAACCCATGAAAGGTTGTTATTGTTATATTTGAAAAATTGTTAAAATCCTTTACAAGAGCATTTATCCTTGAGATCATTTCTTCTGCTGCCTTATTAGTAAAAGTAACAGCTAAAATATTTTTAGGATTTGCAATCCCGTTGTTTATAAGGTAGGCAATTCTGTTAACAAGTGTATAAGTTTTTCCCGTTCCTGGACCTGCTATAACCATCATGGGTTCGCCATAATGAGAAATTGCTTCTTCTTGTGCTGGCTCTATCTTTGATATATCAAATAACTCTAACTTTTTGGGTAGAATGTCATTATTACTTTCTTCTTTTTTTTCAAAAATTTCCTTTTTTTCTTCTTTAATTTTTAAACGATCATTTACTACCTGCAAAAAAGAGCGTTGAGATGAAAAGTTTTTTCTCTCATAATCAGTGAAGAGTTCAATCTTTCCAAATTCTCCATCATATCCTGGTTTTATGATTAGGTCCCTCTTTCGCATCTTTTCAATACCATATCCAATTAAAGGAGAAGAATAACGGCTGATATCAGATGGATCATGATCCATTAAGATTGAAAGTTCTGAGCCAAGATTATTTAAAAGAATTTCATACGTTTCCTTAACTTTTTTGCTATTCACTCCTACCTCAAAAGCTTGGGATATGATCTCAGACAAAGAAAGAAGGCTTCTAAAAGGAGGGGCACCATTAGGGACAAATCCGTCCTCCCTATCAGCCAAACTTTCTACCCTATGCATTACCCCAACTGTTACAGGCCGTTTACATACTGGGCAAATTCCTGATAATGCTTTTGTCTCCTTAGGATTTAATCTTACTTTACATTTCCTATGCCCATCAAAATGGTATTTACCTTCCTCTGGAAAAAACTCAACCGTTCCTAAAAAACCCTTTTTTGTTCTCATTGCCTCAATGATATTAAAATAAGAGAGTTCTATATCAAAAAGGTTTGCCTCTCTTGCCAATTTTGAACAAGAATGAGCATCGGAATTTGATATCAATGTATAACGATCAAGTGCACTTAAACGCCAATTCATAGGTGGATCAGATGAAAGACCTGTCTCAAGTGCAAATATATACTTTGAGAGATCTTCAAAGCATTCTTCAATGGTGTCAAACCCTGACCTTGAGCCAAAAAGCGAAAACCAAGGTGTCCAGATATGCGCAGGTATGAGAACAGCCATCTCAGATACTGAAAGCACTATCTCGAGGAGATCTTTACTATCTAATCCTAAAATCGGCCTACCATCTGCAGATAGATTTCCTATTTTCTCAAGGATAGAATTAAACTTTTCTACAGCATCAAAATCAGGCATAAGAATAAGATGATGCAGCTTCCTTGTCTTTTTATCTTTTGTATAAATACAACTTATCTCAGCCGAGAGTATAAATCTAACCCTCTTTTCATTTGATGAATTTAAGACAAAAAGACCTTCCTCTTTTTCTTTAAGTGAACTCTTAATTTCATCAAACCAAGCAGGATGAGTAAAATCACCTGTTCCTACAACAAAAAGTCCTTTTGTAAAAGCCCAATGCTCTATATTTATAAGATTGAGATCTTTTGCCGTTGCCCTTGAATAATGAGAATGAATATGGAAATCCGCAATAAAATGCATAGCCTTAAAACCCTTTTTTTAGGATTTTTTATTACTATAAATCATTGAGAAATTAATTACCACCCTGATCTTTAAAATTCAATATATTTTAAAAGGAAATTTTTTGCTATTATTTCTTTCTATCTTATTTATATGATTAAGGAAATTTAGATTTAAGCGATTTTCTAAAGTTAAATAACCTGTTTGGTAGAATAAGCATCTTACTTGTTAGCCTTTTATTTAATAAAGAGTAAAATAAATTTGAAAAGTTTTCTATATCATTTCCCCTAAAGTGGGAAATATCTTTAATATAAAATATTGACAAATATTTAAAATTAGAGCATAGTTTTTTAAAATAAGATATCATGAGCTATTTTAATGAGTACAACTAAAATAAAAAGGAGTGGATCATGAAAGTTAATAGGATAAAGTTTTTTTGGGGTTTATTCATGATATTTTTCCTTATTTTTACGATAAAC
>JAFDIG010000422.1 GCA_019308145.1 Deltaproteobacteria bacterium
GATGGTTACAACCGAGGCACTTGTTGCTGAGATACCAGAAGAAAAGCCACAAACCCCAGCAATGCCTCCAGGAGGAATGGGAGGAATGTATTAATATAATAAAAAACCCCGCTTTAAGCGGGGTTTTTTTATATTCTAAAAACTTAAAAAAGATTTATTGATATTCGCCTTATAACCTTTTTGATCTTACTATCCTTATTTATTCCTATAACCATTTTGCTTCTCATATAGCTTAAAATTTTCTATTATTTCATTACTCTAATATTTTAGCATCAGTACAAACTTACAATATTCTCTTGTTTAGGCTGATTTTGACATATCAAAAAAATTGAAACAATTTGTAAAAAACTCTTGACAGATATATCAAATCTTCTATATAATATCTGATATATTAATCTTTAATTTAAAAATATCAAAAATGAAGAATCTGCCGAAGATCAAAAATCCTCCAACATTAAAGCTTTTAGCTTATAATACTATAAAAAATGCAATTATATCTCAGAAATTACAGCCTGGGATTATATATAATGAAAAAAAATTAGCAGACGAGATGGGAATTTCTAAAACCCCTGTTAGAGAAGCTCTTATGGATTTAGCTTCAAAAGGTTTTGTTACATTTATACCTAGAAAAGGGATTATGATCAATCAGTTGGATAAAAAGGATATCATAAATTTATATGAAGTGAGAGAGGCTTTAGAGGTTGCAGCTGTTAAGCTCATCACAAAAAAAATAAGTGATGAAGATATTCAAAAAATAAAAGAGATACATAATAAAGGACTTAAAGCTGTTCAATCAAAAATTGATAGTATCAGTTATTTAAAGCTGGATCGTGAATTTCACAGCATAATTGCTAAACTGACAGGTAACAATTATCTAAAAGAGGCGTTAGAAAATATTAGAGATTTAATCGATTGGATGGGGATGAAGGCATTAACACGTCAAGCAAGAATGAAAGAGGTTGAGGCAGAACATCATAGAATCGTAGAGATGATAGAAAAAAGGGATGTTAAAAAAGCTATGTTTATGATGGAGTTACATATTGAGATCACAAAAAAGAAAGTGCTGGAGAGGATATTTCCTAGCCAGCAAGAGGAGGAGTTTTATGAAAATCGATATTAATTGTGATATGGGTGAAAGTTTTGGTGCTTATAAGATAGGAATGGATGAAGAGGTTATTAAGTATATAACTTCTGCCATTTGGACGTAGAAATATGGACTGCACAATGGATGAGATAAAAGATTATGTGATCTATCAGGTTGGTGCATTAATGGGTGTTGCAGCATCTCTTAACACAAAGGTTTCTCATGTAAAACCTCATGGTAATCTTTATCTTATGGCTGTAGATAATGAGAAGGTTGCTACAGCTATCGCTGAGGCAGTGGCTTCAATAGATGAAAATCTTATCTATTTAGCTTTAGCAGGCTCAAAAGGTGAGATGATGAGAGAGATCGGGAAAAAGGTAGGATTAAGGGTTGCTTACGAGGCATTTCCTGATCGTGCTTATACTCCTGATGGAACACTTGTTTCAAGAAGAAAGGAAGGAGCTGTAATTAAAGATCCTGAAAAAGTGGCAGAAAGAGCATTAAAAATGGCAAAAGAAAAAAAGGTGATTGCTATTGATGGAACAGAGATAACTTTAGAAGCGGAAACTTTATGTGTCCATGGAGACAACCCCAGTGCAGTAAACAACGTTAAAACCATCAGAGAAACATTAACAAAAAACGGAATAGATGTTTTGCCTATCGGAGAATTTTTATAATCCAAAAAATTGGAGAAAAATATGTACAAAGAAGCAAGATATCTAATTGCAGGGGACAAAGGGCTTTTGGTTGAGTATGGGGATAAAATAGATCCTGAAATCAATGCTAAAGTAAGGGCAATCTCTTTATCAATAGAAAAAGCAGATATAGATGGCGTAGAGGAGGTTATCCCAACATATAGATCTATTTTAATTACCTATAACCCAACAAAGATTTCATTTAAGGATTTAAAAGAGAATATCAAAAATATGGAGAAAAATTTATCAAAAATAGAGTTGCCAGCCCCTCGAACTATTGAGATCCCTGTGGTTTATGGTGGTGAATATGGTCCTGATATAGAATTTGTTGCAAAGCATAATGGACTAACAGTTGAAGAGGTAATAGATATACATTCAAAAGGAAAGTATTTGATATATATGATAGGTTTTACACCTGGATTTCCTTTTTTAGGTGGATTATCTGAAAAACTTTTCACGCCTCGTTTAGAAACTCCGAGAGTAAAAGTGCCAGCAGGATCTGTTGGGATTGCTAATAATCAAACAGGAATCTATCCTATTGACAGCCCAGGTGGATGGCGGATTATCGGAAGAACACCTATTAAGTTATATGATCCCTCTAAAGATCCACCCGTTATCCTTAGCCCAGGTGATTTTATCCGTTTTGTCCCAATTGATGAAGAAGAGTATAAAAAAATGTTAAAAAATTAATTTAATTTTTGTAGGTAAAAAAATGGATGCTTTAAAGATTATACAAGCAGGATTATTAACTACTGTTCAGGATTTAGGGAGGTTTGGCTATCAAAAATTTGGAGTTCCTTTATCTGGGGCTCTTGATAGTTTTTCTTTAAGAATTGGAAATATCCTTGTTGGTAATGAAGAGGGTGCTGCTGGATTTGAAATAACCTTGATGGGACCAAAGATAGAGTTTTTAAATGATCTCCTTATTGCAATAACAGGGGCAAACTTAAATCCTCATCTAAACAACAAACCAGCTCCTATGTGGGAA
>JAFDIG010000061.1 GCA_019308145.1 Deltaproteobacteria bacterium
CGGTTTAACCATAAAATCATCGGCTCCTGCTTCCATTCCTTCGATCAACTCTTTTTTTGCATCCCTCGCAGTAAGCATGATAATATAAATATAATGCTTGAAGTCAGTTCCTCTAATCTTTTTGCAAAGTTCAATGCCACTCACCTTTGGCATCATCCAATCAGTTATTAAAAAACTTATCTCTTCTTTTTTAAGGATTTCCCATGCTTCTTCTCCATTAGAAGCTAAAACTACCTTATGCCCCCATTTATTTAGTATCTTTGATAAAAACAACCTTATATCTTTATCATCATCAACAACTAATATACGCATAACTTTTTGCCTTTAAAATTTTTAACTTCTTATAACTTATAGGAGTTGACATAATCTATTTTAGCTTGTAAAGTATAACAAAAAAAAGAAGTTGCTGTCAACTTTGAGTATAAAAAGGTAATTTTCTAAAAAAATTTTTAAATAATAGTATATCAAAATTAATGTCATTTTTTAAAAAAAGACAAGGTAATATGGAAAAACAACAGATTGTAATAAGTGGGTTAGGTGGACAAGGGGTTTTATTTTTAACCAGGATATTATCAGAATCTGCACTTTTGATGGATCTTGATGTTATCACATCGGAAACTCATGGAATGGCACAAAGGGGAGGCACTGTAATTTCAAATGTAAAGATAGGTGGATTTAAAAGTTCTTTAATAAGAGCAAGGAAGGCTGATATCCTCTTTTTGCTTGCAAGAGAAAATCTTGATATCCATTCATTTTATCTAAAAGAAGATGGCATTATCTATGCGAATACTAATAAACCTGGCCCTTATAAGTATATAGATGGCAACTCTATTGCAAAAAGGCTTGGCTCTCTTGTTGTTGCTAACCTTATTATTTTAGGTTATGCTTTAAAGGATGGAAAACTTTTTTGTTCAATAGATATAGTAAAAGATGCTATAAAAAGGATTACACCTTCCAGTAAACTCGATTTAAACATTGATGCCCTTAAATATGGATATGAAATTTCAAAGAAAAATAATCTTTTATGATATCTTTAGAAGAAGCAAAAAATCTATTAATCCAATCAGTTTCTCCTCTTGAGGCTGTTCGTATACCACTTCTCTTAAGTATAAATCACATTCTAAATGAGGATATAAAAGCAGATCTTCCAATTCCTCCGTATGATATTTCTTTAATGGATGGCTATGCTGTTAGATTTGAGGATATAAAAGATGCAACTAATACAAGCAAAAAAAAGCTCTCTGTTGTGGAAATCATTTCTGCTGGATCTTTTCCATCAAAAACAATAAAAAAAGGTGAATCAGCCAAAATAATGACTGGAGGATATATTCCGGATGGAGCTGATACCATTATTAAAAAGGAAGACAGTGATAATGGAGATAAAATTGTAACGATTTTTAAGCCTTCAAAAAAGGGAGAATATATCCTTAAGATGGGATCTGAAATAAAAGCAGGGGATATTATTTTATCAAAAGGTTGTTGGTTAGGACCAGGAGAGATAGGGTTAGCAGCAACCCAGGGAAGATCATATCTTGAGGTAATAAGGAAACCAAATGTTGTGATTTTTTCAACAGGAAGTGAACTAAGGGAAATTGATGATATTTATTCGAGTTTAAAAATTGTCAATAGTAATTGTTACTCTTTAGGAGCCCAGATAAAACTTGATGGTGGAAATCCTCATATATTAGGAATAGCAATTGATAGGATTAATATGATAAAAAAGAAAATATATGATGCTTTGTGGGCAGATATGATCATATCAACAGGTGGAACATCTAAAGGTGATTTTGATTTTATATTAAAGGCAATAAAATCGATTGAAGGGAAAATAATATTTAGCGAAGTTGCAATAAGACCAGGAAAACATACTATATTTAGTATAATAAATGGGAAACCTTTCTTAGGGCTTTCTGGCAATCCTTCTGCATCTCTTATCAGCTATTACATCTTTGGTCGCCCTATCTTAATGAGATTAGCAGGATATAAAGATTGTTTTTTGCCAGTTATAAAGGCTAAAATCCCAAACCCAATTAAACAAAAAAAAGATTTTATAAGAATTATAAGATGTCAAGTAATCTATGGAGAAAATGAATTTATTGTAACAAGATATGGTAAGGATATTCGCTTTTTGGAATATGTAAATGGCTTGCTTCTTATTGAGAAAGGTGAAAAGATACTTCCAAGGGGTAGTTTTGTTAAGCTTCTTCTTTTGCCAAATTTTTCTCAAAGGATAGGACTTTCTCCTTGAATATTTTCGGCACTGTAGCAGGTTTTCTTTTATTATAATCAAATATCATAAAGGTTGAACTTCCCAAACTTAATGGTTTGCTATGAGGGTCATTCTCTTTTGTGATCTTATAATCCATCTTAAAACTCGCCCTTTTTATAGAAGATATCCTTGTCCAAACCCAAAGTTCTTCCCCAAGAAAAACTTCTGCCTTAAAGTTTGCTTTTTCTTCAACCATAATTAAACCATTTCCATCTCCTAAATCAAATTCAGAAAAGCCAAGATTTTTTAGGTAATCAATCCTTACCTCATGGAAATAGTTGAAAAATTGTGCATGATGAACATGCCCACCATAATTTAGATCTGAAACCCTAACTTTAACTTTAGTAGAGAAAAGAAAATCATCGTTCATTTATTTTTCCTCTTATTAATCCATTATATCCTTTTTTCCCAACCATAAGGGTTTACCTCATAACAAAAATTTCCACTTACAGTGCCTATAACCTTTTATCTATTGCCTATTTTTCTTATTTAACGCCTTTTCTATATCAATGATTTTAATCCCTTCAATATATTTCTTTGTTTTATACTTACTTATTGAGCTTATTTTGACAATAATCTCTCTTATTCTTTCGGTTGCCTCGATGATCTTTTTTGCTCTTTGATTTGCAGAAGATGGCAAACCGACTTCACTTAATAGCAACTCAGTTTGAGAGAGAACAACTGTTAATGGTTGATTAATCTCATGTGCAGCAGCTCCTGCCATCTGAATTGCTCCTATCAGCCTCTCCTTTTCCCTTGTTTCTTCCTCAAGTTTCTTCTTCCAGGTAATATCCCTAAAATTCGCAAGGATATGTTCTTCATTTTTTATAATAATAGGGTTTACACAAATCTCTAAATCAATACTCTCCTCTTTAGCTGTTTTCCCTTTTGTTATTACCAAAGGCATAACCCTTTTCCCTTGTTTTATCTTTTCTATCTTCTCCTTTATCTTTTTTATCCCTTGTTTATCTATAAAAGATGATAACTTCTTACCTAAGACATCCTTCTTTTTTTTATACCCAAAGATCTTGATACCTCTTATATTAATATACATAATATTATCATCTTTAACAAGAATGACCCCTGCAAGAGAATTTTCAACAAGGGTTCTATATTTTTCTTCTGATTCTTCAACTTGCTTGCGTGCTTTATCAATTTCATTATATAGATTCTTTATCCTTATATGAGCTTTAACCCTTGCAACCACTTCTTGAGGATCTACTGGTTTTCTTATATAATCGTTTGCACCAACTTCAAGACCTTTTATTAGATCATTTTCGCTTAATGCCCTTGCGGTTATCATAATAATAGGGATGGTTCTTAATCCGAGCTCCTCTCGAATCCTTTTACATATTTCAAACCCATCCACATTAGGCATCACCACGTCTAAAAGAACAAGATCTACTTTTTCCTTTTTTAATATATCAAGGGTTTCCAATCCTGAAAGAGTCTTTGTAATCTTATAGTTATAAGGAGAAAGGATCATCTCCAAGAGACGAAGATTTGCCATTTCGTCATCTACTATAAGTAAAGTTTCTTTTTTCATATTTTATCTCTCTTTCAAAAAATGATTAGGATAATTATAATTTTAACTTTCGTTCAGGGTGTCTAACAGTTAAAACAGGGCAAGAAGATTTTCGTACAACATTTTCTGCTGTAGAACCAAAAAGGACATGAGTTAAACCTGTTCTACCATGAGTTCCCATAACGATAATATCCACATCATTTTCTTTAGCAAATTCAAGGATTTCAATAAAAGGTACATCGCCTTCTTTTATTATAAACTCATAATTTTTAAAATCCCCCATCTGATCAATACATGTTTCTTTAAAGCCCTCTTCTATTTTCTTTTTTTGCTCCTGCTCAATTTGATTTTTAAGATCCTCTGGTAGAGAATAACCAAAGAGATAACGGTCGGTTTCAGGAACAATATGCAAAATATAAATCTTACCATCATGCAATTTTGCAAGCTCTAAAGCATATGGAAATGCCCATTTTGCACTTTCTGAAAAATCATTACAGAAAAGAATCTTTTTAAAAGTTATCATATTTTTACCTCCTTTTAAAATTTAAATAAAACAAAGATAAAAGTATTAGATATCTATCTGTTTTGACGGATGTCTAATAGTTAAAACAGGGCAAGGGGCTTTACGCACAACATTCTCTGCGGTTGAGCCAAAAAGCACATGGGTTAAAGCTGTTTTGCCATGTGTTCCCATCATTATTATATCCACCTTCTTTTCCTTTGCAAACTTGATAATCTCAACAAAGGGAGTTCCCTGCTTTATAATAAATTCATAATCCTTATAATCACCCAATTGCGGGAGACAATTCTCTTTAAAGCTTTCATTAATATATCTTTCATTCTCTTCTTCAATCTTTTTATAAACATCTGGAGGGATATATATGCTTATATGATCAAGGTATTCACCTTTTGAAATAACATGTATAATATAGAGAAATGCTCTATATATTTTTGCTAAATCAACAGCATAAGAGAATGCCCAATTAGAATTATTGGAAAAATCAGTGCAAAAAAGGATCTTCTTTATTTTTCCCATCTTTATTCTCCTTATAACTCAGGAATTATCTAATTCCAGTATGGCCAAAACCTCCATCATCCCTAACTGTTGAAGGCAATACCATTTGCGCTATTCTATCGCCATCTTTAACAACAAACGGTTTTTTGCTAAAATTAAAGAGAATAACTGAAATCTCCCCCCTATAATCAGGATCAACAGTTCCTGGAGAGTTTAATAAGCCAATTCCATGATTTAAAGCAAGCCCACTTCTTGGTCTTATCTGAATTTCATACCCAACTGGCAAAGCAACAGCTATGCCTGTTGGAACTAAAGCCCAGCTGCCAGGATGAATCGTAATATCTTCATCAAGAGCAGCGATAAGATCCATCCCGACCGCATTTTCCGACATATAAGCTGGAAGTTTCCTCCCTTTTTTTAATTGTTTTACTTCAATTAAGATCTCTTCCAAGATTATTTGCCTATCTTACATAACAAAAATAAGATTATTTAATAGTAAAGATCTCTTCTAACTTTTTTATCTCCTTTTCTTTAGCAGGACCAAGAGCTGCCATTGTAAAATAATCTGGATTAAAAAACCTTTTAGCAAGATAAGTTATATCTTCTATGGATACTGCATCAATCTGCTTTATGCTCTCTTCAATTGGTATAACCTTATTGAAAAATATTATATTTTTTGCCAAACGATTCATCCTCGCATCAGAACTTTCGAGTCCCAAAAGCAAATTTCCTTTTAATTGATCCTTAGCAAATAAAAGTTCTTGTTTGTTTATACCATTTTTTGAGAACTTTTCCATCTCTTTTAACACAAGTTCGATAACTTTTAAAAAACTATTTTTCTTAACCCCTCCATATACTCCAAATATACCTGTATCAGAATAAGGAGAAAGAAAGGAATATATTGAATAAGCAAGCCCTCTTTTTTCTCTTATCTCTTGGAACAATCTGGAACTCATTGAACCTCCAAAGATGGCATTTAGGGTATAGGCAGCAAATCTTAATGAGTCTTGATAAGGGATACCTTTACTTCCAAGGCAGAAATGGATCTGTTCTAAATTTTTCGGCAAGAAGAAAAAAGAAGAGCGTCTCTTTGGTGTTTCTCTATGGTTAGGGTTAGGCATCTCTACCATTTTACCAAAACTATTTTTTGCCTTTTTTAATATCATCTCATGTGAAAGGTTACCAGCAGCGGATATAATTATATTTGAGGGGATATAAAATTTTTTGAAATAATCTAAAATATGAGAACGCTTTATCTTAAAAACTGTTTCTTTCTCCCCAGTAATAGGAAAACCTAATGAATTATCCTTAAAAAAGGTTTTGTTAAAGAGATCGTGGATCAGATCATCAGGGGTATCTTCTATCATATTGATCTCTTCTATTATCACCATTCTCTCTTTTTCTAACTCCTTTTCATCAAATAGGGAATTAAGAAAAATATCTGACAGAATCTCAAACCCCAAATCTATATCTTTTTTTAAAACTTTTACATAAAAGCATGAATATTCTTTAGATGTAAAGGCATTTATAACTCCTCCAACTGAGTCAATTTCCTTTGCGATATCAAGGGCTGTTCTTTTTTTTGTCCCTTTAAAAAGAAGATGCTCAATAAAATGGGTTATTCCTCTTTCATCTTTTGTTTCATCCCTTGAGCCTACTTTTACCCATAATCCTAAAGCAATGGAATCAAAAGAAGGGATATTTTCGGTAACTACTGGTATGGTGTTTGTTAGATGAGAGAGCTGGATCATGTTTTATATGAGCTACTATTTTTGAGAATGTTTTTTGTTGTTATCTTTTAGAGCTGCTTTTCTGGATAAACGAATTTTCCCTTGTTCGTCAATCTCTATTACTTTTACTAATATATCATCTCCTTCCTTTACAATATCACGAACATTCCTTACACGGTGATCTGATAGTTGAGAAATATGCACAAGCCCTTCAGTTCCAGGAAAGATCTCTACAAAAGCACCAAAATCAACAACTTTTTTTACCTTGCCCATATAGATCTGTCCTATTTCTGCTTCTTGTGTAATCTTTTTGATCATTGCTATAGCCATATCCATTTTATTAGCATCCACTGAGCTCAACTTTATTAAACCATTTTCTTCGATATCTATCTTTACTCCTGTCTGCTCTATAATAGATTTTATGGTTTTACCAAATGGTCCAATAATATCCCTTATTTTATCTGGATTGATTTGTATAAACTTAATACGAGGTGCATGTTTTGAAAGTTCCTTCCTTGGTTCTGCTAAGGCTTTAGACATCTCTTTAAGAATATATAATCTTCCTTTCCTTGCTTGCTCAAGTGCCTTTTGCATAATCTCTCTTTTTATTCCAGCAACCTTTATATCCATCTGAAGAGCTGTTACTCCTTCATCTGTTCCAGCAACCTTAAAGTCCATATCACCAGCATGGTCTTCATCCCCAACGATATCTGAAAGGATAACACTTTTATCTCCTTCCATAATAAGGCCCATAGCAATACCTGCAACAGCCTTTTTTATTGGAACACCTGCATCCATAAGGGAAAGAGACCCGCCACAAACCGTAGCCATGGATGATGAACCATTTGACTCAAACACCTCGCTAACCACCCTAACTGTATAAGGGAAATCATCACTTGAAGGCATAACCTTTTTTAATGCTCTTTCAGCTAAAGCACCATGACCTATCTCTCTTCTGCTTGGTGCTCTTAAAGGTGATACCTCACCTGTTGAATATGGAGGGAAATTATAGTGTACCATAAAGTTTTTATAATGTTCCCCTTCGATAGTATCGATCTTTTGTTCATCTTCTGAAGTCCCAAATGTAGTTACTGCTAATACTTGGGTTTCACCCCTTGTAAAGAGGCTTGACCCATGTGTTCTTGGTAAAAGTCCTACGCTACAACTAATAGGCCTAATCTCATCTGGCATGCGTCCGTCTATCCTTTTTCCTTCATTAATTACCATATCTCTGATCACTTTTCTTTCAATCTCTTCATACAACTCCTTTATATCTTTTATTTGATCCTCATCTTCTACTTCTAAATCTTCTAAAACCTTATTAAAAAGTTCTCTTTTCTTTATCCTTCTCTCCCTTTTAACAGGAATAGAAAAAAGTTTCTTTATGACTTTTTCCAGCAAAGGTGTTGCCTTTTCTTTTAAATTTGGGTCAATTTGGGGCTCAACAAATATCCTTTTAGGCTTACCATATTTTTCTTTTAGTTCCAGTTGTAAATCTATAATCTTTTGCATAGCCTCATGACCAAATATAATAGCGTCGAGAACCTCTTCTTCCTTTAGCATATTAGCTTCACCTTCTACCATTAATATAGCATCCTTTGTTCCAGCCACTATGATATCTAACTCACTATTCTCTATTTGGCTATGAGTAGGGTTAATTACAAATTTCCCGTTTAATTTCCCAACCCTTACCCCTGCAAGAGGTCCATTAAAAGGAATATCTGAAAGCGTTAATGCTGCAGATGCACCTATGATGCCTAAAATATCAGGTTCATTTTCCTGATCTGCTGAAAGTACAGTTGCTATAATTTGGGTTTCACATTGATAACCTTTTGGAAATAGTGGACGAATCGGTCTGTCTATAAAACGTGATATAAGGATTTCTCTGTCACTTGGACGCCCCTCCCTTTTTATAAATCCACCAGGGAATCTTCCTGCGGCATAAGTCATTTCTTGATAATTAACTGTTAAAGGAAAAAAATCTAATTTCTCTTTAGGCTCCCTTTCTGAAACTGCTGTTGCTATAACAATAGTTTCTCCATAATGTACGAGGACAGCCCCATCTGCTTGACGGGCAATATGCCCTGTCTCTAATGTGAGCATTTGTCCTCCAAAATCAATTGATGCCCTTTTAATAGTCACATTATTTCTCCTGTAATTTAATCTTTATTTTCTGAGCCCGAGCTTTTGAATGATTTCTCTATATCTTTCAATCTTTTTATTTTTTAAATAATTGAGCATCCTTCTCCTTTGTCCAACTAACTTTAAAAGCCCTCTTCTTGAATGGTGATCTTTCTTATGTATCTTAAAATGTTCAGTAAGATATTTGATCCTTTCAGATAATAAAGCAATTTGAACCTCAGGCGAGCCAGTATCAGTTTCATGAATTTGATATTTCTTAATCAATTCCTTTTTCTCTTCGGGCGTTAACACCATTAATAATTTCCCTCCTTTTGTAATTCTATTTTTTCATTTATAGATCAAAAATTTTTATTTTGAATAATTAGTCTACTCTTCATTTTTAATGCTTAAACTGACTAAAATTTTGTCAGGATACAACCATAAATATAATATAATTTTAATGAAAAACAACTTCAAATAAAAATTTAACATATAGGTAAAGGTTTGTAAAGAAAATTTATAAAAAGGAATTTTTCCATTTTTTATTAAAATTATTAGCAGATATACTTAAAAAACGTAGGATGGCACTTTATATACTACCTTTTTGTTTAAATATGAAAATTTGTAGAGTGGGGTTTTATACCCCACCTTTTTTATTCAGGTATAAGGATAACAGACAAGATGCCCCTTCTACCCGGTGAGTTGTTAAGAAGCAAGATGGAAATTCTATCTGGTATTTGTTTATTGCTTTTGGCAGGAATTTTAAATCAAACGAATTTTAATTTTTTAAGTTATTAAACACTTTTATTGGTTTAATATATCCCCCCTTTTCCCCTTTTACCAGTTTTGCTATGGCTAATAGAGAGCCTTTTGGAGAAATAACCATGACTTTATCATAATGATTTACATCTTTATTACTTTCAAATTCATCTATCAATACTTCCTGTCCATGTTCAATCCTTTTTAATGCCTTTAAGGATGGTCTAACCCTTGGGAGATCACCTAATAACTCCTCCATTGGTATAATCATTTTTTTTGCTAAATTAACTGGCATTAATTCAATCTCAAAAAGAGGAGTTGCTTTTTCTATAGAAAATCCGTCGCTAAAAACTCTTACAAGGGATTCAAGGTATCCATAAGTCTTTAGTTTTTCTGCAAAATCTGATGCAAGGCTTCTTATGTATGTCCCAGATGAAACGCTTACTTCAAAAAACACTCTCGGAAATAAAAACTTAATAAGTTTGAACTCATATATCTTTACTTTGCGTGCCTTTCTTTCAACAGAGATTCCTTGCCTTGCCAACTTATATAAAGGGACTCCATCCTTTTTTAATGCTGAAAACATGGGTGGGATCTGTTGATACTCACCTACAAAAGTTGTCATTGCTTCTTTTATTTTATCTTCAGAAATAAAGGCTTTATCAATTCTTTTCTCTCCTATGATATCACCTGTTGCATCAAGGGTATTAGTTTTAACCCCTAAAAAAATAGTCCCTTCATAAATCTTTTTACCACCTTGTATAAAAGGAATAAGCTTTGTTGCTTTGCCTAAAGCAATTGGTAAAACCCCTTGAGCAAAGGGGTCAAGAGTTCCAATATGGCCTGTTTTTTTTGTGCCAAACCTTTTTTTCACTCTTTTTACAACACCAAAAGAACTTATATCTTTTGGTTTGTTTATAACTATTACTCCATTAAACATATTATGTTTTATTAATTGGTTCACCCTTTATTTTTCAATATGAACTATTTATCATCCTTTAAAACCTCTTTTAAAAGATTTTCAATATGTTCGCCATATTCAAGGGATTCATCTATATAGAAAAATAACTCTGGCATATATCTAAGCTCAAGCTTCTCTCCCATCTGATGTTTTAGATATCCTCCTGCTTTTTTAAGTGCTGTTAGAGATTTTGTTTTTTCCTGTTTATTTCCCATTGTTGTAAAATAGATTTTTGCTATTCTCAGATCTTTAGACATTTTTACTTCTGTAATAGTAACAGATTTTAATCTTGGATCTCCTGTCTCTTTTAACAATATTCTTGAGAGTTCTTCTTGTATAAGAACCCCTACACGTTTAGCACGATTATACCCTGATGGCATTTTTGCCTCCTAAAAAGGAATTGTAAAAAAAGAAGTGAAACAAAATTTAGAAATGGAGTAATTCAATCTGTGAATCAATGATTTCTGCTAAGTGCATATTATCAATATGTTGAATGACCTTATCTAAAACCGAATTTATAATTCTTTTATCATTTCCTACAGTACACAAACCAATTTTACATCTCTGCCATAACTCCTGATCCCCTACTTCTGCTATAGAAAGATTAAATTTATTTTTTGTTCTTTCAATAATCTTTTTCACTACATGCCTCTTCCCTTTTAATGAGTGATTTTCAGGAATAATCAGCTCTATAACACATATCCCAACAACTATATCATTATTTATCCACTCTTCCATTTTACCTTAACCAAATTACCCAAGATTTAAAAGTATAATAATATAATAATTATTTTTCAGTCTGAAGCCTTAGATTTATAAATTATTTGCTGGTGATTCTGAGATAGTATAACATTCAAGGATATCTTCTTCCTGGATATCTTGAAAATTTTCGAGTCCTACACCACATTCATAACCTGCTAATACCTCTTTTACATCTTCTTTAAATCTTTTTAATGAGGATATCTTTCCATCATAAAGTAATGAACCATCACGATAAAGACGAACCATTCCATTTCTCACAATCTTTCCATCCTGCACGAAGACTCCTGCAACCTTCCCTAATTTTGGTATTTGAAAAACAGCTCTAATTTCACAACGCCCTATAATCTTTTCTTCCACATGAGGAGCAAGCAAACCTTTAGTAACTTTTTCTATATCTTCAATTGCCTCATAAATAACATTATAAAGCTTTATATTTATTTTTTCTTGTTGTGCTAATGATAAAATATTAGCAGGAATTTTTACATTAAAACCGATAATTCTTGCTTGAGAAGCTACTGCCAAATGGAGATCAGATTCTGTTATTTCTCCAACGCCTGCATGAATGACTGTAACCTTTACCTCATCTGTTGAAAGGTCTTCTAAAGAAGATAATAGAGCTTCTAATGTGCCTTGAGCATCGGACTTTAATATTATATTTAACTCTTTTTTATCCTCAGAAAAGAGTAAATCATCTTTTGATGCAGGATAAGCAGGTTTTGCAACTGTTTTTTCCCAATCTTTTTCTTTTCTTATTTGTGCTAAGGTCTTAACACTTTTTTCGTCTTCAGAAGTGATAAAGATATCCCCTGCTTTAGGGAGTTGAGAAAAACCTGATACCTCTACTGGTATAGAAGGTCCTGCTTCTTTTAACCTCTTCCCTTTGTCATCTATCATTGTTCTTACTCTGCCATAAGCAGAACCTGCTACAAATGGCACACCTAACTTTAATGTCCCCTCTTTTATCAAAACTGTCCCCACAGGTCCTTTTCCTTTATCCAATCTTGATTCCAATATTACGCCTCTTGCGTCCTTTTTTGGATTAGCTTTTAACTCCATCAATTCTGCCTGCAATAGAATAGCCTCTAACAATTCCTTAATTCCTTTTTTTAGTTTAGCAGAAGTCTCTACAAAGAGGTTATCACCACCCCATTCTTCAGGTATAATCCCATATTCAGCAAGGGCTTGTCTGACACGTTCTACATTTGCGTTTGGTTTATCAATTTTATTTATTGCTACTACAATAGGAACATTTGCTGCTTTAGCATGGTTTATCGCCTCTTTTGTCTGTTCCATAACCCCATCATCTGCAGCCACAACCAAAACCACTATATCTGTTACATGAGCACCACGAGATCTCATTGCAGTAAATGCTTCATGCCCCGGTGTATCAATAAATGTAATACTTTTCCCATCTATCTTAACATTATAAGCTCCAATATGTTGAGTTATTCCTCCTTTTTCTTTCTCAACAACCCGTGTGTTTCTTATAGCGTCTAAAAGAAGAGTTTTACCATGATCAACATGTCCCATTACTGTAACTACTGGTGGGCGTGTTACAAGATCTTCTGGTTTATCTTCTATCTCTTGTAATATCTTTTCTGCCTCAAGCTGAACTTTTTCTATATCAAAACCAAAATCAGCTGCAACAAGAGAAGCAGTATCTATATCTAAATTTTGGTTTATGGTGGCCATAACACCAAGATCTATCAATTTTTTTATTACTTCAGATGCCTTTACCCCCATCTTTTTGGATAATTCCGCAACAGAAATTTGTTCAGAGATCTTTATTATACGTTTTATAGGTTTTGGAGTTGTTATTTTTGTTTTTTGAGGCTGTTTATAAACTTCTTTTCTGCGAGATGGGATTCTAACTAATACCTTATCTTCATGAGTGGTCTCCTCTATATCAAACTCCTTAGGAGTAACCATCTCTTTTCTTTTATATACAAGTCTCTTTTTTGATATCGGACGCTTTTTCAGCTCTTCTCTTTCACCAATTAAATGAGGCTTTGGCCTTTTCTTTTCTTCTTTAGGTTTTGTCTCTACTACATGAGGTTCTTCTTTTTCTATTTTTTTTATCTCTTTTGTTTCTTTTACTTCTTTGGTTTTATCTTGAGGAAGTTCTATTCTACCAACAATGCGAGCAGGTTTAATCTTCTCTTTAACTTTTTTAGCTTTTGGTTTTTGAACTTTTTTCCTTTTTTGCTCTTTTGGTTTTTTCTCTTCCTTCTTTATCTCTTCTTCTTGTAAAGAAATTTGTGCACTTTCTTTAGCCTCTGTAGTTGGTTGAGGTTCTTCTTCAACCTTTTTTAATTCAACAACCTTTTCTTCTTTTTCAACTGTAACCGCTGCCTTTTTATCAACTAAGGCTTCCTTTTCTTCTACTATTTCCTTTTTCTTGATCTCACTTTTTTCTTTTTCAACTACTTTTGCTTCAAGAGACTCCTCTTTTTGTGGAGGGCGTTCTTCCTTTACTTTCAGTTCTTGTTCTTTCTGCGCGGAAACCTTTTTTGATCTGCGTAAAATAACAGTAGGCTTTATCCTTTTTTCTATTACATCATCTTGATTGACTTTTTCTTTCTTTTCATCCATAGGACTTGCTCTTATTTATTTTTTCTTTTATTTTAAAATTATAAATACCTGCTTCTATTTTTTTGCTTATTTTTTCGATCATTTCATCCTTTAGATCTACTTTTAAGCTTTTTGAAATCTTATTTCTTTTTAATGCTTTTTTCAAGCATGAGATATCAGGACAAAGATAAGCGCCTCTACCCCCCATTTTAAATTCTTTATCTATTACAATATCACAATTTTTATCGATAGTTAAACGTATAAATTTTTTAGGATGATCCTTTCTTCCGCAACCAATACAGCTTCTTATAGGATAGACCTTTTTACTCTTTTTGTTCAACATATTTTTTAGCAGCATCGAGTAATTGAGCTGCTTTTTTCTTTCCTATACCCTCGACTTTAGTTAAATCATCAACGGTTGAGTCTAAAATATCACCTATTATATAATATCCTTTAGATTTAAGAGAGGCAAGAGTTTTTTCTCCAACACCTTTAAGTTTATCTAAGCTCTGCTTCCTAAGATCTTCTTTTTCATCAGGAACTTCCATATTTAATAGTTTCCTTGCACCAATAATAAATTTTAATCCTTTTTCTACGCCTATTTCAGGAATTTTTTCAAATTCTGATGCATCTGCCATCGCAAGTTCTTCTAAATTTGTGAACCCTTCATTATAAAGGATACGAGCATCCATTTCTCCCAAACCTGGTATCTTTTTGAACTCCTGTATCATTTCACCCATTATCTTTTCCATTTTTGCTTCACTTTTAATCTCAATATTCCAACCAGTTAAA
>JAFDIG010000062.1 GCA_019308145.1 Deltaproteobacteria bacterium
CTTATGCTACCTATAAAAGAAATAAACATAAAAACACTTTTTTCTGTAATTATGATCGGTTTTATGGCTAATAATCTTCTGCCTGTCAGAGCTGGTGAGATTATAAGAGCATATGTGATTGGGGAAAAAGAGGATATCAGCAAAAGTAGCTCTTTTGGAACTATTGTAGTAGAAAGGGTTTTTGATGGTTTTGCTATCCTTCTTTTGTTTATATTAGTTATATTTTCTTTGCATCATGAGCAGATTCAGACTCCAATAGGAAAATCGTTAAAAATCGGGGGACTTTTAACTTTTATTTTATATATAACTGTTTTGTTCTTTATTATAGGTTTAAATAGATCTAAAGGGTCTCCAAAATGGTTGACAGCAACATTAAAGTTTATTTTGCCTAAAAAGATAGGAGAGAAAATAGATGATGTAATTCTTTCATTCACAAAAGGGCTCTCATCATTTAAAATGGGAAGAGGGCTGATAATGATTATCTTATATTCTATTTTTGTTTGGTTGGTATATGTATTTTTAACTTATCTAACTATTCTTTCCTTTGGCATTAAGCTCCCATGGTCTGCCCCATTTTTTGCTATTGTTATGGTATGTGTTGCCATTACTTTACCATCCTCCCCTGGATTTATAGGAACTTATCATGCAGCTGTTACATATTCCTTGCTCTTTTATGGGGTGGCACGGGAAAAAGCTCTTGGTGTTGCTATTATTCTTCATGCAGTCAACTATTTTCCGATTATATTTTTAGGCCTTTTTTATCTTATAAAATATCATATAAGCATAAAAGAAGTTAGTTCTGCTAAGGTTTCATGAGATTTATTCTTTTTTTTACTATCCTTTCAATTCTTTGTTATAGCACATATATAAGAAATGATATCTGGAAAGATAAAGAGGTATTTTGGCGAGACTGTTTAAAAAAATCACCTAAAAAAGCAAGACCATATAATAACTTAGCTTCTATTCTGATAAAAAAAGGGCGATATAGAGATGCAAAAAAACTATTATTAGTTGGTATGAAGATAGATCCTTTAGATGACAGGATTGTAAATAATTTAGGATTAATTGCTTTAAGAGAAAAAGATTATAAAAAGGCTTCTGATATGCTTTTACATGCCCTTTATTTAAATCCTAAGAATATAAAAGCAATGAATAATATTGGTAAGTTAAATCTTGTTAAAGGAAATATTGAGGAAGCTAAGAGGGGTTACAAAAGGATTATCAATATAGACCCTACATTTTTTGAAGCATATAATAATCTTGGCTATATATATATGAATCAGAGAGATTTTAATAAGGCAAAGCTCTATTTTGAAAAGGCGTTAAATATAAATCCATTATATCAGGATGCATATTATAATCTTGGTTTATTATATCTTTCAAAAAAAGATTACAAAAATGCTGTTAGATACCTTGATATTGCTTTTAAAATTAATTCTAAAAAGATTGAGATTCTATATAATAAAGCCCTTGCCTTAATGTTTGCTAAAAGGCTTGATGAGGCAGAAGGATGCTTTAAAAAGCTTTTGTTAATAAAACCAAATTCCTTTAAATATTTAAAGGCTACCTCTCTTCTTTATCTAACAAAGAAAGATTTCTCTAAAGCTATCAAGTATTTAAGAAAAACAGTAAAATTAAAAAAAGATTTTTATAAAGGATGGTATAATTTA
Organism: Deltaproteobacteria bacterium; assembly: GCA_019308145.1. Classification (GTDB taxonomy): domain Bacteria; phylum Desulfobacterota; class JAFDIG01; order JAFDIG01; family JAFDIG01; genus JAFDIG01. The sequence continues at coordinate 1,671 of JAFDIG010000062.1, forward strand.
GGGTATATTAATTATATTCAAAAGGATTATAAGGAAGCAAAAAAAGCCTTTGAAACAACAATATCAATAAAGCCTGATTATGCACCTGCCTACTATTTTCTTGGAATGATATATTACAAAGAATTAAACAAAGATAAGGCAAAGGTTTATTTTGAAAAAGCAAGTAAATTTTCTTCTGATAAATGGATAAAAGATAATTCTTATAAAATGTTGAGGAGTTTAAAATAATAAAAGGGTTAGAGGGATTAAAGAGTTAAGGTTTTAGTTCAGGCAAAAGGATGGATATTTGTGTTCCAGGGAAAAATGGGAGGTCGGATATTTTGGAGGTTCCATTACTCCATGAAGGAAAGATAGAATATTTGGCTCTTCCAGATCGAATAGAAATCTGGCCATCCCATTTTTTTATAAACTTCCTTACAGTTGATAATCCTTGTCCTCTTCCTTCATCCTCAAATCGAGATGCACCTTTAAGAAGAGCCTCTTCAATAGCAATAATATCTGACCATAAAAGGGGATAACGAGACTTATAACGAGGAGAAAGTGATTCCTTTATTCCTATTCCAATATCACTTACAGCGATCTTCACGATATTTCTTCCCAATTTTTTCTTAAAACTATATTTTTGGATACCAACAAAACCAGTAGATTGACTATGTTCAACTATATTTTGACAAACTTCTGATAATGCCACGATGAACCCTATAACAGCTTTTTTGTTGTAACCAAGATGAGTTGATAACACCTGATATGCCCTCTCTTTTACTTTTCCTACTACGTGATGGATATCTTTATTATGGACTATAGGGGTTATCTCTAATAGAACATCGCTTTTGGATGACCTGAGATAATGGCTTTCAAGAATATCTGTTGGTATTTCACCAAATATAGGAATAATATGTTTAAAAAAATCCATCCTTTCCATGTATTTTATTACTTCATCATCAACTGGAAGGATTAAATCAGGAGTTCTTCCTTCTGATAATAGAAATCTTCCTATCTCTAAAATACCTATCATTCCAATTGGATCAATAAATTTTACTTTGGATAGATCTATTATATAAGGTGGATAAAGTCTTGAACACGCAAGTTTATTAATAAGTATTTCAACGCCTTTCTCATTAAGGGAAAAAGGGGCAGATAATCTCATCTCTTATCTTTAGGCCATAGTTTTAATAGGTCGATTGAAAAAACTCCTTCTCTTAAATAAGGAGTATTTTCCTTGGCAGAAAAATTGTCAGCAAAGCTAAAAAATCCTTTATTAGAGATAATCACATGGTCAATAACTGGTATATCTAATATTTTACCGCTTTCTATGATTTTTAAAGTTACCTCTTCATCTGCTGCAGAAGGAAGATGGTTTCCAGAGGGATGGTTATGAACCATGATGATACGAGATGCCAAAAGTTCTATTGCTGGTTTAAAGATTTCTCTTGGGTGAACCAAATTTTTATCAATCAAACCTATTGAGATATTCCTGCTTTCAATTAGGATGTTTCTCGAATCAAGATAAAGAACAACTAAATGTTCTTGCTTTTTTCTGGCAAGATATTTACACTCATGAAAAACATCTAAAGCATTTTTTATAACAAAAGGGGAATCTTTTTTCTCTGTTAACCTTTTTGCAAGTGTAAAAGCACTTACAAGTTGAACGGCTTTTACTTCTCCTATTCCATCTATCTTTTTTAATTCATCAACCTTTGCATCTATAAGTTTTGAGCCAAACCGTTTTAATAGAGATTCAGCTACTCTTTTTACATTTTTTCCTTTAATTCCGCTTCCTAAAAAGATGGCAAGAAGCTCTGTTGTGGTTAATGCATCCGGGCCCTTTTGAAAGAACTTCTCTCTTGGTCGATCTATTTTTGGTATTTCTTTTATTCTTGGCATAAAATTATTATACAAATTTATCTGCTAAATGCAAATGATTTGATGAAATGATCTTAAAGAAGAATTTAAAATTTTAAATTGAATTGATCCGTTATGGCGAATTTTTTGGAGATGAAGAAACGATATCAATTTTAAAAGGATATAGAGCAGTTGTTGAGCATTTTGTCTATATACTTAAGCTACCAAAAAAGGATGCGACCTAATTAAAACTAAAAATTTTTACTTATATGTAATATTTAGTTACTATAGAATAATTCAAAAAATATAATAAAAGCTATATAAACAGGGGATACTTCCTTTTAATTTAAACTGGCAAAGTCAGTCTAAACATAATTAATCTCTTTTTCAGCACAGGTTAATGAATATACCTAAAATATTACTGAGCAATAGAAATAGGGGCAGGAAGTTTTGGAAGGCTTTTCTTATTTTCTACCATGAATATTGTTAATCTTCTTTTTCGCCAGGGGGTTATCTTTGCTTTGTTATCCCTAAACATTTATCCCTAAACATCATCCTCCAATCATAAGGGATTCTTTTAGGGAAAAAACGGACTGGATAAGCAGGATCAAGCTCTGGCCTTCTTGAGCCTCCTAAAATCAAGATTGTTTTACCTGATATATCTTCTTTATGATAATCTAAATCCAATATCTTCTGGTTTCTTTTTGGTAAAAAAAAGATCAAGCAGGCTTTTAACTCAATATCTGTAGCTATATTATTGAAATTATGTTTTAATATAAAATTTGCTGCTAATTTGGGATCTCTCATGCAATCCTTGAAAAGATATGATTTTTTAGCTGCTTCTTTTATTGAGAATATCCCTATTATCAAAAGAACAAAAATCATTATCAAGGTTAAAGCTTTTTTCTTTTTGGAAAATAATTCGTAGAAAAAAAGCCCGACAATCAAACATAAAGGGACAAAAAGGGGTATAAGAAACCTTGGTAATCTATGTATAGGTCTATATGGATAAAATTTTAGGGGTAAGAATTCCATTAATAAAAAAAATATAAAAAACCAAAAAATAGGGAAGAGGGTATTTTTATCCCTTTTTAAAAGAAAATATACTATAGCAACGATAAAAACATAAAAATGGATACCATAAGCCATGAATCTAAAATTTGTATGACCTTCTTTAAAAAAACCTATTAAAAATTTAGGATAAAAAAGAAGTATCTCGCTAAGTTCTCTATTTAAGAGTCCTGGCAATAGATGTTTATGATTATAAAAAATTTCGGAAGAGATTGGCATTAAAGGATTTGAAGTGATAATTGTATAAAAAAGAGCTATAAGAAGTTGAGCAATTACACATCCTGAAAAAAGATAGATTGTATTTTTACTTATTTTTTTATTTTTGAGATCTTCGTATATAGCCCATCCTAAAAGAATAAGAATCGCAATATAGCCATTTATTTTAACTTGAGTGGAAAGCCCCAGAATTAAACCCGACCAAAAGGCAAAAGAAAGCCCTTTTTCTTCTTTTTTGCTTTTAATAAAAAAATAGAAGGATAAAGAAATAAAGGCGGAAAGAATAATATCATTTGTAAGTGTTGAGGCATGAACAATATCCATAGGGAAAATCGCAAGAAATAAGGCAGAAAGAACTCCTTCCCAATATCCCCAAAGTTTTTTAGCAATTAAATAGGTTAAAATTACGGTAATAATAGAAGCTATAAAAACAGGCAATATTAGAGCTGTTTCAGATCGTCCAAATAGATAAAGAGATAAACCAATAGGGAGTAAAAAAAGGGGGCGAAAGGCAAAAGGGTTAAGGATATTAAAGGAAGGGTAATGGTAATCTGCTATCATATTTGCATAAGCAAAATAAACAGGGTCATCCCCCAAGCAATAACCGCAGAAAAATATAATTCTAATTACAATAGCAAAGAGGATAACCCCGAAAATAGGGAGATGTTTTAGCTTCATCTAAAATTGGTCACCCAAGCTTGTATATATCTGACCAGAATGAAAAGCTAAAAAGCTTAAGGCATAGCTCCATTGATTAGCCGATTCTATAACAAATACAACTGCATCGTCAGGTGCTACCATCTCAATAAATCCTTCTTTGTAACTACCTGAACCAAGCATAGGGAAAAGGGGCGGACCCAGGGGAATAATGTTGAGTTGATCTGGAAGATTAATGGAAAAAGAGAAACCATTTTCCTCTGTATCAAAGATTGCTAAAGTTACTGTCCTTCCTGCTGGAGGCGCATTAGATTCAAGCCATATAATAGCAGTTGTTTCTATACCCAGATCAGGATCAACACGATAAGGTATCCATATTGTTTCTGGTGCTCCCCAATAGTTAAAAGGTGCCATGGCTGTGTCAGGGTTAGCTGGGGTACTTGGGTAATCAACAGCAGGATTAGGATTAGGATTAGGGTGAGGCCCAGCTATTGGGGATTCGAATCCAGCAGGGGTTCTATCCACACCTGATACAGCAGTTGCCTCTATTGAAGGAGCAGCAAGTGATACTGCATATCCTGCTTCTACATTTACCATAAGTGCTTCACCAATAAGCCAGTTTTCTGGTTGAGTAGGAAAAGGATAGGAAAATCTATCAGGATTGTTCTGTCCTCTAACACCAACAATTCGGCTGGGGGAAGCTCCAGTATCTTCACTTACAATATCAAAAACAATATAGCCCTCAGCCAAACCATCACCATCAGAATCAAAAAAGGAATCTACTCCCTCATTATATTCCCTGATATTAAGCCCTATGCAATCCTTTCTGCTTAAGTTTATAGTATTATTATTTATGTGGTTACTTCTGACGTCAAAAAATGAGATATGTACTAATAGCGCACCTGCTAATGGACTGCCTCCTCCATGAATAGAAACATTTCTTATTGTAATTAAGGTATCTATTGGCTCTGTACTATCCCCAAATGAGTATCTAAAAAATGGAACGAGTATCCTTTGAGCAGGCACAAGGTCATCTGCTCCTATTAAGGCAAAGGCGATTCCCTGGGAAAAGAATATTGAAATTAGAATAAAGATTAAAGTAAACCTTTTCATTTTTGTCTCTCCTTTTTAGATTATTAAAGACTTACTTATGAGCTTTAAAAAATAAGAAATTAATTTTGTTTGTTGTTTTTTTGTTTTTTCATCCATTTCTTAAAAAGTTCTTTCTTTAGATGACTTAGATGATCTATAAAAAGTTTGCCATTTAGATGATCGATCTCGTGCTGAAATACAACCGCTAAAAGATCTTCTGCCTCTATTTCTCTTTCTTTTTCAGCTAAATCCCAACCCCTTACCAATAATTTTCCTTTTCGGGTTATCTTTTCTGTAAAACCTGGGACACTTAAACAACCCTCTTCAAAAGTAAAGACCCCTTCTGATTCAACAATTTCAGGATTTATAAGCACTATTAGTTCAGAGCCATCCCGTTTTTCTCCAATATCACATAAAATGATCCTTTTGTTCTCCCCAATTTGTGGGGCTGCTAACCCGATTCCTGGGGCACTATACATGGTATCCTTCATATCCTCGATAATCTTTTTTATTGTTTGGTCTATATTCACTACCTCATCCGAACGTTTTCTTAATAAAGGATCAGGATAAATTACAATATTTTTAACAGCCATTTTCCTTATTCCTCAATTAAATATATTTTATATTTCAAGGTTTTTTTAATCGATAGATATTGCCCTTTAGTTTATGTCTTCTACTTAATATTAACATCATAAAAAAAGCTAATATGAGAGTTAAAATGGCTATTCCCTGAGTTATAGATATAAGACCATTAAAAAGCTCTCCCCTTGGATCACCTCTGAAATGTTCGAGGATAAAGCGAGCGATAGCATATAGTAATACATAAGACCAGAAAACCTCTCCATGGAACTTTTTAACTTTTCCTATGACTATAAGAATAATAAATATGATAAAAAGAGTAAAGGAGGAATAAAGCTGTACAGGATGAAGAGGTATACCTTTTGGAGCTAAAGATTGCGGGTCTCTAAAGGTAACAGCCCATGCTACATGAGAAGGTTTTCCATAACAACAGCCTGCATTAAAACAACCAAGCCTTCCTATTGCATGACCTAAAGCAATACCAGGTGCCATTACATCTGTTGTTTTCCAAAACTCCATCTTTTTTATTTTCATATAACTAAATCCCACTATAACAGCAAGTATAAGACCTCCATAAAAAACTAACCCTCCTTCCCATATCATTAACATTCTTAAAGGTTCTTTTGAATAATCTTTAAAATTCATAAGAACATAAAGTGCTCTTGAACCAATAATAGCTGATAGGATAAGATAAAAAGCCAAATCGAATATCTTATCACTTTCAATACCTTCCTTTTTCCCTTTTCTAATAGAATATGTTATACCTATTAAAAAACCAAGGGCAACAAGAACACCATAAGTATGGATGGTTAAACCTTTAAACTTAAAAAGAACAGGATGCATTAAATTCCTCCTTGAAAGTTAAAAAATATATTTAATCTTTTCTCCTTTTAATTTCTTCCTCTAACATATATAAAATAAGCATTATCATACCAATAGTTATTGCTGAGTCTGCTATATTAAATGCAGGCCAATGGTGATTATGCCAGTGAAAATCAAGAAAGTCTGTCACCATGCCAAACCTAATTCGATCTATCAAATTTCCAGCTGCTCCTCCTAAAACAAGAGAGAGACAAAAAGGGAGAAGGGCATTTTTTTCCTGTATTTTTAAAAAAAGATAAATAATAAACAAAATAGCAAAAATGGATATAAATAAAAAGATATTTTTTACTTTTTTGTCCTTATCTGATAGAAATCCAAAAACAGCTCCAGGGTTTTCAATATGGACAATATTAAAATAACCTTCTATTATTGTAATAGAATGATTTATCATCACCTTTTCTCTTATGACTTTTTTAGATCCCTGATCAAATAATAGAATAAGTAGAATTGTAAATATAAGTATCCAATATTTTTTTTTCATCAAAAATTCCCATTTTGTTCTATTTTTACAAAAAGCTTCGGCAGAACTCTATTTTTATTAATTAAATTTTATGCATTTCTTTAAGTTCCTGTTCACATCTTTTACATATACGTGGCTCATAGCTGCTTATCGTAACAGATGGATCATAATTCCAGCACCTTGGACATTTTTCTCCTTGTGCCTTATCAACCTTTGCTATGATTTCACCTTTTTTATCACCTTTTTTAGCTCTACTTGAGAAACTATAAAGATATGCTTAAAATCTTTTTCCATATCTTTAAATGTTTCATACAATTTATCAGGCAAGTAAAGTTCTACCCTTGCATCAAGAGACAACCCTATTTTTTTATCTTTGCGTGCTTTTTCCAGTTCGATATCCACAATATCCCTTATTTCAATGATCTTTTCCCATCTATTCTCAAGATTATCATCTATTTTTTTTGAATCAGATACTGGAAAAGAAGCAAGATGAACACTCTCTTCTTTATCTTTAAAAGTGATATTTTCCCATATCTCCTCAGCTGTAAACACAAATATTGGAGCCATTAATTTTGCCATGCCATAAATGATCTCAAAAAGAGCTGTTTGAGCTGAACGTCTTACAAAAGAAGAGGGTTTAACTGTATAAATTCTATCTTTTAGGATATCAAGATAAAAGGCGCTTAAATCAACATTACAAAAATTATAAAGCGAATGATAAATTGTATAGAATTCAAAATTTTCATAGGCTTTAAGCACTTTATCTATCATCCTGTGGAACCTATTTAAAATCCAGCGATCTATCTCTTCCATCTCTTCATAAGGAATATGATCGCTCTCCCAGTTAAAATCATGAAGATTTCCTAATATATACCGTGATGTATTTCTTATTTTTCTATAAGCTTCAGTAAGCCTTGAGAGTATTTCATTAGAAATCTTTATATCATTTCTATAATCCTCAGAAGCAACCCATAACCTTAAGATTTCAGCTCCAAACTTATCAATAATCTCATTTGGTGCTATTACATTGTTCATGCTTTTGGACATCTTCCTGCCTTCTCCATCTACAACGAAACCATGAGTGAGAACTGCATGGTAAGGCGCTTTTCCACGTGTTCCAACAGATGCCAAAAGGGAGCTATGGAACCAACCTCTATGTTGATCACTACCTTCAAGATAGAGATCTGCTGGTGATTTAAGCTCCTCTCTTTTTTCACAAACAGCTGCATAACTCACTCCTGAATCAAACCATACATCAAGAATATCAAACTCTTTTATAAAATCCTCCGCCCCACAATTTAAACATTTAATCCCTTTAGGGATGAGATCCTTTGCATCTCTTTTAAACCAGGCATCAGCTCCTTCTTTCTCGAATATATCGGCTACATATTCAATCACTTTCTGATCTTTTAGCTTTGTGCCGCATTGTTTGCAGTAAAAAATAGTAATTGGAACACCCCAAGACCTCTGACGTGAAATGCACCAATCAGGCCTATTTGATATCATTGAATAGATCCTATCCTTACCCCATTTAGGAATCCATTTTACATCCTTATCTATTATTTTAAGAGCTTTTTTTCTAAGACCCTTTTTATCCATTGAGATAAACCATTGTTCTGTTGCCCTAAAGATAATAGGATTTTTACATCTCCAGCAATGAGGATAGGAATGCGTAAATTCTTCTTCTGCTAAAAGCGCACCAACCTCTTTTAGTTTTTTATTAACTGCTTCATTGGCGTCAAACACAAACTGCCCAGCAAAAAAAGGAACATCATTAGTAAAACGGCCATCATCATCTACTGGAGTATAAATATCAAGTCCATATTTAAGTGCTGTTTCATAATCTTCCTGCCCATGACCAGGTGCTGTATGGACACATCCCGTTCCAGTATCAAGGGTTACATAATCTGCCATAACAATTACTGATTCCCTATTGATAAATGGATGAGAGCATTTTAACCCTTCAAGCTTTTTGCCAGGGAACTTTTCAATTATTTTATAATCCTTTTTCCCTACCTTTTGCATAACCACTGGAGCTAAGTATTCTGCCGTAATATAAACCTCATCATTTATCTCAATAGCAACATAATCGTAATCAGGATGAAGGGCAATAGCTAAATTTGCTGGTATTGTCCATGGTGTGGTTGTCCAAATAACAACAAAGATCTTTTTACCCTTAAGGGAGGGGAAAATCTCACCAAAATCTGATATAGCAGGAAATTTGACATATATAGAAGGAGTAACATGATCCATATATTCTACTTCTGCTTCTGCCAAAGCAGTTTTACATGATGCACACCAATAGATTGGTTTTTTCCCTTTATATACCATATCATTTGCTACAAATTTCCCAAATTCTCTTGTAATTGTAGCTTCATAATCAAAGCTCATAGTAAGATATGGATCTTCCCATTTTCCAAATACTCCAAGCCTTTTAAATTCCTCTTTTTGAATCTCTACAAATTTTTTTGCAAATGCTCTACATTTTTCTCTTATCTCAGCCTTGGATAAATCCTTTTTCTTATCACCTAATTCTTTATCAACCTGGTGTTCAATAGGAAGACCATGACAATCCCAGCCAGGGATATAAACCGAATTATAGCCTGCCATAAATTTTGATTTTATAATAAAATCTTTAAGTATTTTGTTTAAAGCAGTACCAATATGTATATGACCATTCGCATATGGTGGGCCATCATGAAGTATATATTTATCCCTTGTTTTAGAAATAGATAATATTTTATCGTATAATTTTTTATCTTCCCATTTTTTTAGTTGATCTGGCTCTCTTTTAGCAAGGTTTGCCTTCATAGGAAAATGAGTTTTTGGCAAGTTAAGCGTTTCCTTAAAATTCATCAACTTTATTCCCTCCTGGTAATTTTTAATCTCCAAATAATATAGAAATTGATTTTTAATATTAACTCTAATTCTTTTATTAATGCAAGAATTTTCTAAAGAATCCTTTTAAAGAAATTTTTTATAACCGAAAAAATATAAAATTTTTATCTTTCAGCTCTCAAAAGATCTTGACATATAATATAAAAAATGCAAAATGGAAAAATCAAAAGAAATTTTTAAAAGGGGGTAAGAGATTGGCAACTCATAAATCTGCTTTAAAGCGGATGAGACAAAACGAGAAGAAACGGGAAAGAAATAAAAGATACCGTTCTATGGTAAAAAATGCTGTAAAAAAGGTAAAGATGGCTATTGATGAAAAAGATAAAGAAAAAGCTAACTTATTGCTTAGAAAAGCTATAAGAATAATAAATAAAGTTAAATCAAAAGGTGTAATCCACCCAAATAATGCTTCAAGAAGGATATCGAGGTTAACAAAAAAGGTTAATAGCTTACAAGCATCCTGATTATAATCTTCTTTTTATAACATAATCAGCAACATCTAAAAGGGCTTTTTTTTCATTAGAAGAAGGGAAAAGAGTTAAATAACTTTTTGCTGTCTTTATAAAATCTTTAGCTCGTTTTATTGTATATTCAACTCCGCCATAGTGGTAGATCAACCTTTTAACCTCTTCAAATTTTTCTCTTTCAATTTCTTCTGATAAAAGTATATCAGAGATAACCTTTTTTTCATCTTTATTACACTTTTTTATTGTTTGAATCAATGGTAAGGTTACTTTTCCTTCTTTAAGATCTATTCCTATCTCTTTTCCAAACTCTTTTGGATCGCCTGTATAGTCGAGGCAATCATCCATAAGCTGAAAAGCAATTCCTAAGTTAAGCCCAAACTTTTCTAATGCTTCTATATAATCAGAAGAGACTTCCCCTAAAATTCCTCCTATTTTAGAAGCAGCAGCCATAAGGACAGCTGTTTTTGAAGTGATAAGTTGAATATACTCTTCTTCAGAAATCTTAGTATCAGCTGTTCTTATAAGTTCAAGGATCTCTCCTTCAGACATTTGTGTTGTGGCAGATGCAATCGTTTCCAAGATCTTTAAATCGCTATCAGATACCAGAAGGGAAAATGATTTACAAAAAAGAAAATCCCCTATTAGCACAGAGGCTTCGCTTCCCCACAAAGAATTTGCTGAGGCATTTCCTCTTCTTAAAGAAGCATTATCAACTACATCATCATGGAGCAAAGTAGCAGTATGAATGAACTCTATAATACTTGCGAGTGTTATATATCGATTTCCCTTATAACCACTCATTTTAGCAGAAAGAATCAATATAGTTGGGCGAATACGTTTCCCACCAGAGAGGAGCATATATTCGCCAACCCTTGAAATAAGCGCAACCCTTGATTTAAGGTTTTTCTTGAATTCCTCTTCAACCAATTTCATCTCTTCTTTTAATAGATCATGAACCCATTTCATAGCGTAATTTATAAACAATTACTCCTTATATGTCAAAAGTTTTTTATTATTAATTTTTTATCTTAAAGAAATCTTTAAAAAATTTGAATTTACTGCTTCAATTTGTAATCTAAAAATGATAGTTAATTTTATATCCTTTGTAAACCATTAATAAAATTTTCTTGACATATCTATCGTAAAAAGTATAAATTCATTTTGGAAATTAATTATGGAAGGGAGGAGAAGGGAGTGTTTAAGATTTTAGAAAAATATGAGATGGCTCAAAGTACTGTATGTCATTTTAAGGTAGAAGCCCCTTTAATAGCTAAAAAAGCCCTCCCGGGCCAATTTATTGTCTTAAGGGTAAATGAAACAGGAGAAAGGATCCCTCTTACTATGGCGGAAACAGATCCTGAAAAAGGGACTATTGATCTGATATTCCAGGTGGTTGGAAAAACTACAGCTCTTTTAAGAAGCCTTAATGTTGGTGATGAAATCATGGATATAATTGGCCCTTTGGGTAGACCAACACATATAGAAAAGCTTGGCAAAGTTTGTTGTGTTGGCGGTGGTACAGGGGTAGCAGTTTTACATCCAATAACCAAAGCCCTAAAAGAAGTTGGAAACCATGTTATAGCTATAATTGGTGCAAGGACCAAGGATCTACTTATTTTGGAAGATAAGATGAAAGCGGCAAGTCATGAACTTCATATTACTACGGATGATGGTAGTTATGGAATGCATGGTTTTGTAACAGATAAACTTAAACAGATTCTTGATGCAGACAAAGATAAGGA
>JAFDIG010000423.1 GCA_019308145.1 Deltaproteobacteria bacterium
GCAATCGGAACACTTGCTGCTGGAATGGCTCATGATTTCAATAATCTGCTGACCGCTATCCAAGGATATAGTGAAATGATGATTATGAAATCTGATAAAAAAAATTCTTTTTATCAGAATCTAAAGAATATATACGATGCTTCTTTACAAGGGGCAGCATTAATCCGTCAATTGCTTTTATTTAGCCGTAAGCAACAAGTAGAGTTTGTTTTGCTTGATATCAACAAAACTGTTGAGAGGCTGCTAAAAATGCTCAAACGTATCATAGGAGAGGACATTGTTATAAAAACCGAGCTTGATCCTGATTTATATTCAGTCAGAGCAGATGCAGGCAATATTGAGCAGGTAATTATGAATCTGGTAGTTAATGCAAGGGATGCTATGCCAAAAGGCGGGGTAATTACTATAAAAAGCGAAAATGTTATCTTAGATAAAAAGCAATCTAAATATACCCCTAAAGTTAAAGCAGGGGAGTATGTCTGCCTTTCAATTTCAGATACTGGGGTTGGGATGGATAAAAATACTATTAACCATATATTCGAGCCTTTCTTTACTACCAAAAGTCATGAAAAGGGAACAGGTCTTGGGCTTTCTGTTGTTTATGGCATTATTAAACAGCATGAAGGTTGGATTAATGTATATAGTGAACCTAATCAAGGTACTATTTTTAAGGTATACCTGCCTGCTATCTCTGAAAAACCTAAAGAAGAAACTAAAAAGGAGATTTCATATAATCAACTTACTGGAAAGGGAGAAAGAATTCTTCTTGTAGAAGATGAGGATGCAGTGCGTGCATTTGCTAAAGATGTTCTCGAAGATAATAACTATGTTGTATTTGAGGCAGAAACAGCTAAGAAAGCTTTAGAAATTTTTGATAAAGAAAAAGGAGATTTTCATCTTGTTTTCTCTGATATGGTGCTACCTGATCTTGATGGACTTGAGTTGGTTGAAAAATTCCTATCAAAAAACCCAGATCTTACAATTCTTCTTACAAGTGGATATACAGATGATAAATCTAAATGGCCTGCTATACAAGAAAAAAATCTTCGATTTATGCAGAAACCTTATGGCTTAACTAAATTGCTTAAATCAGTTAAAGATGTCTTACTAAGTTCAATAGTCAGATAAAATCAATAAGTCTTATACCCTCACAAATTATAATTTAAAAATAGTGACAACTACATTAAACCTTTCCTCTATTACAAAAAGGATAGAGAAAAATCTATCTCGCTTTTTTTCTTTACTCAAAATAAAAATTTTGCTATCATTTTAAGATTATGGCGACAAAAAAAATTGTAATAAGAGGCGCAAAGGAGCATAATCTTAAAAATATAGATCTTGAGATACCAAGAGATTCTCTCGTTGTAATTACAGGACTTTCTGGATCTGGCAAGTCCTCTCTTGCCTTTGATACCATCTATGCAGAGGGACAAAGAAGGTATGTGGAATCCCTTTCTGCCTACGCCCGCCAGTTTCTTGAGCAGATGGAAAAACCAGATGTTGAATCAATTGAAGGGCTCTCACCTGCTATCTCTATAGAACAAAAAAAGGTAAGTAAAAATCCACGATCTACTGTTGGAACCGTAACAGAGATATATGATTATCTTAGGCTTTTATTTGCCAGGGTAGGAAAACCTCATTGCTATAAATGTGGCAAAGAGATAACCTCTCAAACCTTACAACAGATTACCGATCAGATACTCGCCTTACCAAGAGGAAGCAGAATCATTGTGATGGCTCCAATTGCAAGAGGGAAAAAGGGTGAATACAAACGTGAATTAATGATGCTACGTAAAGACGGATTTGTACGGGTTAAGGTCGATGGGGAAATGAGAGAACTTGAAGAAGATATCGTGCTTGATAAAAACAAAAAACATGATATTGACGTAGTAGTAGATAGACTTATCCTGAAAGATGGAATAAGAAATAGACTGGTAGATTCCCTGGAGATTGCATCTTCTCTTTCTGATGGGCTTATCCGCATAGAGGTTGATGGTAAAAATGAGATCATCTTTTCTGAGAAATTCTCATGTATAGATTGTGGAATAAGCTACCCAGAGATATCCCCAAGGATGTTTTCTTTTAACAATCCTCATGGTGCTTGCCCTAAATGTGATGGCTTAGGCACCATGATGTTTTTTGACCCTGATCTTATAGTCCCTAACAAAGAATTATCAATAAGAGAGGGAGCAATCTTGCCGTGGGCAAATCGCCATTCATTTTTCTTTCTTCAGATCCTGGATGCCCTTTCTGAACATTATAAATTCGACATTTATACTCCTTTTAAAGATCTTCCCAAGAATGTTCAGCATGTTCTGCTATATGGATCAGGGGATGAGGAGATAAGATTTTATTTTGAAACAGAAGGTAAAAAGAAATTTTATTATAAACCATTTGAAGGTGTCATACCTTACCTTGAACGCCGATATAACGAAAGCGACTCCTATGATATAAGAGAAGATATAGAAAGATATATGAACAAAACACCTTGCCCAGAATGCGGAGGAACAAGGCTTAGGAAAGAATCACTTTTTATAAAGATAGAAGGCAAATCTATTGCAGATATTGTCTCTTTTTCAATTGAAGAGGCATATCAATTTTTCAACCAACTTCACTTTAAGGGAAAAGATGAGATAGTTGCCAAACCTATTTTAAAAGAGATAAAGGAGAGGCTCTCTTTTC
>JAFDIG010000063.1 GCA_019308145.1 Deltaproteobacteria bacterium
GGAGGAGATGATGCAGCATCAGGGCTTAACTTTCCATCATCAACAAAGAATGTATTAACAGGAAGCGAGATCATTGTAAATGTTTCAGGCCAATACGCAGGAGAGTTTAAATGTGTAAATATTGAAACAACAGCTAATCCTCATACATTTGAATATGCTGCAACAGTCTGGGTTAATTTCCCTTATTTACAGGAATCGCAAGTTGGTGCGGTTACATCACTTATTTTGTGGTTTGGGAGCCTAAACCCATCAAGAGAAATATCTTTTTATCTTTATGCGAGGGATGGAACGTATACACAAAGTACCTATGCTGTACCTAATGCAGTAAATGTTATTAATCTATCAGATCTATATCCAGGTGTTGGCAGTGGAGTATATAACTATGGATGGATTGATGTTGGAGAATCAACATGGACTGACCTTCTTGTTGGGCAGGCGTTGATTGTTGCTGAAGGTAATGGCACCAACTGGTAAAAAAGGTTTATAGATAAAGGATTTTTTATAAAATCAAAAAAAGAGGTCCCTTTATGAGGACCTCTTTTTTATTGATAGTTATTCACTCCAAAGGTCATCATCTTCATTTGATTTGGATTTAGATGGCCGAGTAAAGATAATCTTATATCTTTCAGGATTTTTTTCAAAACATGCTGTGCATCCTTTTTCTGCACAACCCATTATACTTTCATCAGTAGGTTTTTCAATGATTACTGGCTCTAAATGGACTTCAAACCCCATTGATTTATACATATTAACTGCTTCAGATAATCTTGGTTCATCAGCAGTAAATTGCCTTGTCCATCCTTGAGCCTCAAGTTCTTTTATACGATCTGATTTCATAAAGGTCATCTCCTTTTAATCTCCTACATCTAATTTAAAAAGAAATTTATATAAAATCAAGACAAAATTTACAGAGAAGAATTTATAATTGCTTTATATGTAAGCTCTCCTGAATGAGCCACTGCAGCAAGTCCACCACCAGGACGAGACCAGTGCCCACAGATATAAAGATTCTCTATTGGGGTTGTGTTTCCTAAACGGTTTATCCCTGCCTGCCGAGGTATCTGTGCCCATCCATAAGCAGCACCCATTGTTCCACCAGTTATTTTAAAAATTGTTTTAGGTGTGCTTATCCATTTAACCTTAATACGCTTTTCAATATTAGGGATAACCTTTTTTGCTTTTTTTATTAAATGGTCAGCAAGAATATATCTTTTGCTTTTTTCCCATCCATGTAAAATTTGATAAGGGGCTTTATAACTCAAACAAACAGTGGAATAGCCAGAAGGGGCATGGGATTGATTCAATAAAGATGGAGCCATAAGATAAAAAGAGGCGTTAGGATCAAAAACACCTTTTTTAATATTATCATATTCTTTTTTAAGATTATAACTTGAAAAAAACTCCTGATTTGAACTTGTAAAAGGGATATTACCTTCTATGCCAAGATAAGTGATAAAATATGATAAAGAGGGAATCATATTTTTTAATCTTTTTATATATCTTAAGGGGAATTTTTTTTCTCCAACTAATTTTAAAAGTGCAGTTAAAACATCTTTTGCTATTACCACAACCTTTGAAGAGATAAATTGATTGTTAACTATAACACCCTTTACCTGGTTATTCTCTACTATAACTTTTTCTGCCTTGCTTTTTAACCATATTTCACCCCCTTTATTTCTTATTCCTTTGGCTATCAAAAGGGGTAAATCCTCAACCTTTCCCTTAACAACAAATGTTCCACCTGAAAAATAGCTCATCTCCAATGCTGCCATTCCAATAAGGGATGCCTCTTCAGGGGGAAGTAAAACATAAGAACTTCTTGCACTTATCAAACTTTTAAGCCTATTATCATAGATAATTGAATCTAAGAAAGCCTTAAGCGTGGTAGAGTGATACTGATAACAATAAGGAAAAAGTTTATTAAAACGAAATTCTTTTAGATTTTTTTTATTCCCCATGTTTATGATTTCTTTATAGATTTCTTGAAAATAATAATATACCTTTTTTATGCTCTTTTTTTCTTTTGGAAAAAGTTGACAAAGGTTTTCTATGTGGATATCAAGATGTGAAGATTGCTCAAAAGTGAAATCAGGGAAATGGTATAATCTTGCTGGTTCAACAGGAATAAACTTAATATCATCAAAAACTTCAAGTTTAGATAATATTCTACCAATAATACCATCTTTATGACACTCACCAATTGATTGAACCGACCAGTCAAATGTAAAGCCCTTTTTTATAAAAGAGGTACAACATCCACCAAGGGTTCTTCGCTTTTCTAATATTAATGTTTTTAAACCACTACTTACTAAGAAAGCAGCACAGGAAAGCCCTCCCATGCCACCTCCAATAATGATCACATCAAAATCCATAACGCCTCATAAGTCAGCACTAAAAAGTAAGGTTATGGTTGTTCCACCAGTGGCAGAACCAATTGTTAAAACATTTTTTATATTTTTATCTTCAATTGGTGTTGTAACAATAGGCAATGAAAATGAAAAATCTTGTTTTGTTAAATTAATAGTAGGAGGAATTTTTTTTGTTTTTATTGTTAAAAGGGCAGCCGCTGCTTTTAATCCCCCTATGGCATCAAAGCTGCCTAAAAGAGAGGATATTGCAGTAAGCTTTACTTGACCATTTCTTTTATTAAACCATTTGTTGATAGCATGTGCTTCCCCTTTATCAAGGTCAAGGGATGAGTTTGCAGAACCATATATGAGGTCAGGGGATTTATTCTTTGTAACCATATCTATACTATGGTAAATACCATCACCTTTTTTATCATACCCAAGAATATCAACAGGGGAAGAGGCAATACCAAAACCATCAAGATAGCCATAAATGTTTGCCTTCCTTTTTTCTGCATGTGATGCTTCTTCAAGAATAAGTATGCATGCACCTTCCCCCATAACCATACCATTTCTTGTTTTATCATATGGACGGCTTCCTTCAGGGTAGATATCCTTTTTTGAAAGAAGCCCAAGTTTAGAATAGATATGGTAAAGAGGTTCACTTATCTCATCTCCTCCTCCAACAAAAATTATATCAGCAACCCCTTTTTTTATAGCCAAATACCCTTGTATAATCGCCATCTCAACCGATGTCTCTTTTTGAGAAAAGGTTGCATTTATCCCCTTTATTCCATAAAGGATAGAAGCATGGCTGCATATTGCATTTGGAACCGAGGTTTGAAATAACATTGGAGGAGCTGCAAGGGGTCCTTCTTTTAGAAGAAGACGAAAATAAGTATCAACAGTATATGAGCTTCCAAGACCTGTCCCTACCATGATTCCAATTTTTTCTAAATTTTCTTTGTCTAATGATATTCCTCCATCTTTAATTGCCAATGATAGTGCTGTTACTACCATTTTTGATATCCTGTCCATACGCCTTAAAGAGGCTAAAGGAATATAGCTCTTAAAATTAACTTCAGGGATTTGAGCAGCTAATTTGGAGGAGATATTAGTTAATTCAATTCCTTTTACTATTGATATACCACTTTCCCCTTTTGAAAGGTTTTCTAAAAATTGATCCTTTCCGATGCCAAGAGGGCTTAAAATGCCGATACCTGTAATTGCTACTTCTTTAGACATTTTAATTATCAAACCTTGATATGATCAAAGATACGTTGTTTCCTCCAAAGGCAAAAGAGTTAGATATCCCTATCTTAAAATCACCATGTTTTGGTTTGTCAATAGTGAAGTTAAGATCGCATTTAGGATCAGGTTCTTTAAGACCTACTGTTGGTGGTACAATTCCGTTTACAAGGGTTAAGATAAGGGATATAGCTTCAATTGCTCCAGCAGAACCCAAACAATGACCAATTGATCCTTTTATAGAACAAACAGGAATATGATGAGCATGTTCTTTAAGAGCCTTTTTTATTCCTATACTCTCTGCTATATCATTTAATGGGGTACCAGTGCCGTGGGTATTAATTGTATCAACAGATGAAGGATTAATTTTTGCATCCTTCATTGCCAGCTCCATTACCCTTTTTGCACCCTCTCCATCAGGAGATGGAGCAGTTAAATGATATGCCTCAGCACATATGGCGTAGCCAAGCATCTCCGCTACAATTGTTGCGTTGCGTGAAAGAGCATGCTCATATTCTTCAAGAATAATAATACCTGCACCTTCGCCTAATGATATTCCTTCTCTTGTTTTATCAAATGGTTTACATCCTTTTGGATCTACAATTCTTAATGCATTAAATCCGCTGTAAGTAACCTCACAAAGAGAATCACTTCCCCCTGCAATAACAATATCTGCTAAATCATTTCTTATTAAGTCGATTCCAAAACCAATAGCTGCTAAAGATGAGCTGCATACTGTTGCAGCTGTTATGCGAGGTCCCATTATGTTATAAATCTTGGAGATATAATCTGTAGTGGTACAAAGAGAATAACCTGTAAGCAAGGATATAGGAGCTTTTTCTTTTTCCCCTTGGTAAATCTTTTTAAAATATTGTTCCACTGAATAGATACCCCCTGAACCAGCACCTAAAGAGATACCAAAACGAAAAGGATTCCATACATCTTCGATCAAACCAGAGTTTTTAATAGCTTCCTTAGCAGAAACTATCCCAAATAGATCTGCCCTTGAGAGGTTTTTATCATTATTTATATAAGGGATATCATCATATTTTAATTTTTTTATTTGCGCACCATTTTTTGTTCGGTAAGAAGATGTGTCAAAAAGGGTTATATCTCCTATACCTGATTTTCCTTTGATAAGAGAGTCCCAGAAACTATTTAAATCATCTCCAATTGCTGTTACAACTCCCATTCCTGTTACAACTACTCTTCTTTTTCTTTTATTCAAGGGGAGAGCTTACCTCCACATCATCTGGGATTTTAAGAGAAAATATTGAATCAGAGAGAGGTTCATTAATAACCATATTTGAATATTTGATAAGGGATGTATCGCCATTTTTTTCTATTATTTTCATCTTTTTTATCATCCAATTTTTTGGCTCAATCCATAATTTTACTTCTTTGATCTCAGAAGAGGCTTTTGAAGGGGATATAATAAGGATAAGATATCTATTAGTAGATTCATGAGAGATGCTTAAAGCATTCTTGTAATCTTGGCTAAAGGGAAATAAAAGATTTTCTGTTTTTATTCTATTTTTAAGATTATATTTTTCTGCCACTTTTTCTAAAGGGTAATATAATAATAATTTATCTTTTTTTAATAATATAATTAAAGATTCTGGTTTACCAAGTTTTACAAGTATATTTGAAGGTGATTTATAAAATATTTTCCCTTTGGAAATAACTTTTTCTTTTAAAAGTGATATCTCCTTTTCTTGAGTAATGTCAGCTACAAAGGTAGTTATTTTAGATTTCTTAATCAACAGATGGCGGACAATTTCCTCTTTAGTTAAAGGATTAGAAAATAATGAGTGATTTAAGAACAAAAGTAAAAAAGAGATAAGATATATTATGAAAATTCTTCTCATATTTTTATTTTCTCCTTTAAAGATTGAAAGCGATTATCTACAGTTTTAAAATCTTCTTGGTTTTGTTTTTGACTCGCTTGACACATGTTTGGCAAAATTATATTATATTTTATTATGAAAAGCAAAGCAGGTGATTTAGTACTCATTTATATGAACAATAAGCCATCCTTTTTTGCTCGTATTGAGAAAATAGAACCAGATATAAAGATTGGTTGGTTTAAGGTAACTTTTCTCATGCTAACGGTTCCTCTAAGAACTTTTATCTGGATCCTTGAGCCTGACCAAATTGATGGGGCTTCTTTCACCATGCAGGGTTTACCTGTAAAAATAGAAAAAATTGGCTTTCCTTTATCTCAAAGTGAAGATTTTGGATCATCTTCTTTAACCACTGAAAAAAAAGACAAAGGTAAAATTATACCCCTTTTTCCTAAGAAAAAGCTTAACTAAGTTATACCTAATTTCCATGCTATTTTATGAGGGAGAAGCGATAGCCATCTTCCCTTTTTACATTTATTAATTAAATAACGATCTCCATATCCAGAAAGAAAGGCAAAATAATCACTTTTTTTTACATTTCCTCCAAAATATCTATATTTTTCAAAAGATCTGTCAATTCTTCTTAAATTCTCTACCCTGTCAATAGGTTTTAAATCTTTTTTTAATATAGCTTTATCAAAGTCTACTATATAGATCTCTTTGTCTGAGACTATAATATTTCTAATATTTAGATCTTTATGTAAAATACCTTTATCATGCATATCTTTTATTATCTTACCACTTTTTTTTAAGCTCTTTCTCCTGAGAGATATAGAAAGAGTTCTATCATTCAAAAATTCTGCTAAATCCTTTGAATTCTCCAATTTTTTTGTTATTAGATAGCCTATCTTTTCCTTTTTCATTTTTATTGCTGAAATTACTTCAGGTACTTTTAAACCATGTTCAGCTCCCCATGCCAAAATATATGCCTCTTTAAAAGCTCGATCACTTTTAACAAAAAGATCTCCAAATATCTTAGAAAAAAACCCTCCCCTATGATACCCTTTAACCATAAAGGAATATTTTTTTTCGGCTGTTTCTATACGAAGATCTTTAATCTCTCCTCTTTTTTTAAGGGATACTTTATCTTTATTAACCATTTCAACAATGGATTTAAAACCTATTTTATTTAAGTCATTGAAAAATTTTTTTGCAATTATTAGTTCCCATTCTTTTGATGAAAGCTTTATAAATATATTATTCATTATTTTTTTATGATTTTAATCATCATTATTAATGGTAAAATGGAATTTTATATCCCATCATAATAAAAGAGAATATTAAATATTTAGGTATAAAACCTGACTCTATGGGGTTGCAAGGCTTTAATATATACTAATCAATTGATTTATTTTTATTTATGGTTATAGATTAATGAAAAGGATAGTTTATTTTACTTCGACAATCTCCCCATTTTCAACTTTAAGGATATAAAGTTGCTTAATATTTTCACCTTCTTCAGTAAATCCTCTGAGTCCTGAAACACCTGGGAAATCCTTTATTGAAAAAAGAGCATCTTTTAATGTTTCTCTGTCAATAGCTTTTTGTTGGGATAAAATCAGATATATAATTCGGGCTGCATCATAAGCCTGAGCTTCTAAAATGCTTGGCTCTTGACCAAAGGTATTTATAAATTCTTTTACAAAATCTGAAACATACAGAGAATTACTGTTTTTAAAAAAGCCGTCAGCAAAAATTGCTCCATTCACATACTTATCCCCTGTTTTTATAAACCGAGGCGTATCCCATAGGTGCGTGCCTAAAAGTAGAACACCTATGATATCAAAATACTCAAGCTGAGAAGCAATCATTGCCCCTTTCTCTGGCTCATCTGGTATAAATATTGCCTGAAAATGAACTATTGGATATCTCCTTTTCACTCCACTTCTTCCTGTTCTGGGAGTATATGATCCAAGATGAGCAATTCTTCTGATATGAGATTGAAAATCGGTTTCAGTTTCTTTGTATCTTTCTTCCTCAACTATTTCTCCACCTCTTTTTGTAAATTCATCCCAAAAGATATTTTTCATTTTAATACCAAAGGTGTTGTTTGGATAGATAACTGCTGCGGTAACAATATTTAAATCTTTTATTATATATTGAGAAATGGTTGATATCTCTAACCTTGCGGTAAGAGAATTGCGAAAAACAAAGTCCCCTATTTTATAAATCTCTTCCAGAGGGGTAAGGGTTATGATAGGGATCTTTTTTTCTTGTGCAATTGTAGCAGCTGATTTTGACTCCCTTTTGAAAAGTGGTCCTATTATAGCAATAACATTATTATTTGATGCAAGTCTTAACACTGCATTTTTTGCTTCTTCAGGATCAGTTGATGTATCTTCTATCAGAAGCTTCACTTTCAAATCATTATGTTCATAATTAAATATCTTCATACCTAATAAAATACCTTTTAAACATCTTTCTCCATAACCTCTCCCTTTCCCACTTAATGGAAGCAAAACCCCAACCAATGGCTGAGCTGGAGTAGGCAGACTTCTTTTTAATCTTTTCACCTCTTCAGGGGATAAAGTTTTCCCTGTTGCTTGTTGTAGTTCTAAAAGCAACTTATCAGCTTTTTTCTTTTTTCCCTCATTTAGATAATAAGATACAAGCCTTAATTTAACATCGTTAATCAAAAAGAAGTTGGGGTATTTATTTAAGATCTCCTCAAGTTCTTTTTTCTTTAATACCCTGTTTATTATTAGGGATACTCTCGTTTTTATCCCATCTTTTACATCAATCCTTTTCTCTACTTTCCATACTTTTTCATACCATATAACTGCTTCAACCCTTTTTCCTAATTTATTTTTAACATCACCCATAAGTGAAAAGATAGCAGCTTTGTTTTCTGATACTGGAATATGCTGGCAGATATCTATTAGAATTTTTTCGGCTTTATAATATTGATTTAAATGGTAGTAGGATAAAGCAAGGTAATATTTTGCTTTAAAAAAGCTATTTTCCTCAGGAAATTTATAGATCACTATCTTAAACTTTTCGCTTGCCTCTTTATATCTTTTTCTCTCAAGGTAGATCTTGCCAATACTTAATAATGCATCATCACAAAGGGTTGAAGAAGGGTATGCCTCAACAAAATCCTGAAATAATTTTAAAGCCTTATCTATTTCTCCTTGTTGTATAAGATTTTGGGCATTGTTGAATTTTTCTCTCTCAGAAGGAGAGATAGGTGTCTTAATATATACCCTTCTTGGTTGGCATCCCCAAAACAGAGAAAATATAAGGCATATAAAAAGAAGAAGGGAAAAAGCTCGTAGAGTTTTCATCTTTTTTCCTTAAAAATAAATATATCAGGCAAATGTCTATATTTTTCATCCACATCTATTCCATATCCAACTATAAAACCATCTTCAATTGTAAATCCCACATAATCGGCTTCAAAAGGGATCTTTCTGCGCATCTTTTTATCAATAAGTACTAAAAATTTTAAAGAGTTTGGCTTTTTTTCTTCGATCTTTTCTTTTATAAAATTAAGTGTAATACCTGTATCAAGAATATCTTCCACAATAATTACATCCTGATCTTTTAGATCCATTTCTACATCTTTGATAATATTGATCTTTCCAGAAGATACTGTTGAGCTTCCATAACTGCTTGCCTGAATGAAATCTATTCTTGTATCTACATTTAGATAACGGATCAGATCCGCAAGAACCATAAAAGCACCTTTTAGGATACCAATAAGAATTACCTTTTTTTTGCCATACTCTTTATTTATTTCTTCGGCTATCTCTTTTAATCTTTTCTCAATATTATCTTTAGTAATAAAAGGTATTAGATGATCGTCCATTTTTCCCCTTTCAGTAAGATCTTTTATATAAAATATTAGAATTTTAACATGATAAAGTTAGCCTAAAGTTAATTAGTTATTTTATTTTTAAAAAAGCACTTTTGGGGAAGAAATCTTTAATGCTCTTCCCCATAGAGTTATTTCAAATATTATGAGGGTTTAATTTTTTATTGTTTATCAATAATCATCGTGCATGTTCAAGTACCAAAATACCTTCCTTTTCATTAATGTTTTCTTTGGTTATCTCTACTTCACTTGTACCTGTTTTTATTACTTTTTCTTTTCCTTTTAAAAATGGTTCAACATCCTTTACTGGGAAATCAAGCTTTTCTGTTTTGAAATGCATAGGTATTACTACTTTAGGCTTTAATTGGTCTACCACTTTAGTTGCCTGTTGATGGTCGATAGTAAAAAACCCGCCTACTGGAATTAGTAAGATATCAATTTGACCAATTTCTTTTATTTGTTTATCGGTCAGTATGTGGCCTAAATCTCCAAGATGACAAACCTTTAATCCATCAACATCAAAAACAAATATTGTATTTGAACCTCTTTCCTTTCCATTGGAGCTATCATGAAAAGAATTTACACCTTT
>JAFDIG010000424.1 GCA_019308145.1 Deltaproteobacteria bacterium
TTCCATCAGTACCTCTTGCTGCTTTCTCCCACTCTGCTTCTGTTGGCAATCTTTTACCTTTCCACTCACAATAAGCTTTTGCGCCATACCATGTAACCAAATTTACAGGATGATTCTCATATCCCCCAAACACCTTGTATTTCTGATCTTGTTCATCATAATAGATCCTTGAATGAACATGATTAAGGTTATACCAGAGGGCTCCGCCTTCTTCTTGATTTCCATTTGCATTTAAAAATTCAGCAAATTCTTTATTAGTTACTTCATACTTATCAATGTAAAAAGCATCAAGATAAACATGCCTGACTGGTTTTTCATCCGCTCTCCCAATGTCGGATCCCATTAAGAATTCCCCAGCAGGAACATAAACCATATTTTCTGTTTGTCCTGGAATAGTAGTTGTTGTTGATGATGGGCCAATTGAGGTTGTTGTTGGTCCTTCAACCGTTGTCGTTGTAGATGGAATACCTCCACTAACCGCATTTGCATATTTATAACAACGATAGGTGTTGGTTATCCCAGTAGTTGCATCAATAATGTATAGGATCATGTTTTTAAAATCAAAATGAACAGTTAAATTTGAATCCTTAGGATTAATAGGATCACTGCTATTAAATAGATCTGATTCTACCTCTGAATCCCAGAATGCATACATTTTATCAGTATCAAAAGTATAGATAAGCAAAGTCCCTCCATTATCATAGCTCTGCACAAAAACATTAAGGTTATAAGAACCTCCGATATCCTTGTAAATTCCATCATAGGAAAGATCATCTGCAGAGACTACTATAAACCCTATCAAAGCTAAAACAGATAATAAAAAGAAAACCAAAAAAATCTTTTTCATTGGTAATCCCCTCACATATTTTTTGTCTCAATTACTAATAAAATTTTTATTTTCAATTACTTCCATTGAAACACTTTTTAAAATATTCTATAATATAAAAGATAACTTGTCAAGAAAAAATTTAAAATTTTTTCTAATATTTCAACTTGTTATGGCTAAAATATAATTCTCTTATTTAGATTTTATTTATAACAATCTATAAATAAAAGAATTTTAATGAATATAATAAAAATTTAAATTAAACATGCGTTTTTCAATGTTTAAATAACCTAAAATAAAAAATTATTAACATTATATTATAATTTTTTTATCTATCTTCTGCTCTAAAATTTTAAGGAAAAAGTTTTTTCATTTTAGAATTGTCTGATAATAAAATATATGTTAATATCAAAAGCTAATTTTTTTGCAAGAGGGAAAAAGTATGGATAAGAAAATAATAAAGGAGATCGAATCTATCGTAGGAAAAGAAAATATATTTTATTCAAAGGAGGAATTAACTTGTTATTCTTATGATGCAAGGGTTGATGGTAATCTCCCTGATCTGGTTGTTTTTCCATTATCTGCCCAAGATGTATCAAAAATACTCATTTTAGCTAACAAATATCTCTTTCCTGTTATACCAAGAGGACAAGGTTCAGGTCTAACTGGAGGGGCTATACCAATAAAAGGTGGTGTTATCCTTTCTTTTACAAAGATGAACCATATCTTAGAGATTGATACAAAAAATCTTATTGCAATAGTTGAGCCAGGGGTAATTACCTATATCCTCCAACAAGAGGTAGCAAAAAAAGGGCTTTTTTACCCCCCTGATCCAGCATCATACAAATATTCCAGCATTGGAGGAAATATTGCTGAAAACGCAGGAGGGCCTGCATGCGTAAAATATGGAGTAACCCGAGATTACGTACTTGGTCTTGAAAACGCAGGAGGGCCTGCATGCGTAAAATATGGAGTAACCCGAGATTACGTACTTGGTCTCGAGGTAGTTCTCCCTACTGGTGAGATCATTAAAACAGGCGCTAAGACCATGAAAGATGTAGTTGGATATGACCTTACAAGGCTTTTTGTTGGTTCTGAGGGAACATTAGGGGTAGTTACAAAGATCATTTTAAAACTTATACCTTTGCCAGAAGCAAAAGCTACTATATTAACCCTTTTTAAAGAGGTTGAAGAAGCTGCTGAAACGGTTTCTGCAATCGTTGCT
>JAFDIG010000425.1 GCA_019308145.1 Deltaproteobacteria bacterium
GATGAACATGAAGTGAATGAAATTAAAAAAGAAAAAAGGATAAAGATAATAAAAATATTTTTAATCCTAAAGATTGTCATTGAACCTCCATGTAATATCTTTTTGACTATTTTTTATTAAGTCAGCATAAATGGTTTAATTTAAAAAATTAAAATATTAAACTTATTCTTATACTATCTTATCTCATCACCTTTTTCAAGCTAAAAAAGATGAAGGTAATGTAAATTATTTTGTACTAAAAAAGGAGGGGCAATTCATGAATTGCCCCTCCTTTTATTTTATATACAACATGTTTAGATATCCTATTTTTGTAAATATTTATATCATATAACGAATAGCAAAAACTCTTAAAATATAAAAAAAGCCCGGAAAAGCAAATTCCGGGCTTATAAAAAGCTATTTAATATTTTCTTTAGAACTTATAAATCAAATTAGAAACGATTCCCCATGCATTATCATCAGGGTCATGTGCTTGATTAAGGAATCCATCATCAACAAAGAGATAACCTGCACCAACAGAGTAGGTTAAGTTCTTTGTTATCTTCAGCTTAGCAATAATATCAAACTCCGCCCCAAATTCTGTTACCATTATCCTCGGTGTTACCTATAACCATAGCGCCTGGGTAGAGTATAAGCCAATCAAGAACAGGGATGTTTGCATAAATTTTTGCAAGCCATAAACCACTCCATGCACCTTTAGAAACAGATCCCCAGGAATAATTCCCTGGCAGATAACCATGGTCATAGACAGGGGAACCTAAAACTACTACAGCTGGTGTATAAATGCTACCAGCTTCACTTGCGGGTGGAATAAAGTATCCATCAAAATCGGTGTCATTATAATCTTGACCTGATGCATAGAAACCTTCGAAACCAAATTCATATTTGTTCAACACATAACCAACCTTACCCATTAACAACCAACCAGAATAGTCAGTATCAACATCAGTATCGTGATTTTCATACTCGCCATCACCATAAATGAAATCCATGGAGAACTTCACAGGACCAACCTTACCAGAACCATTCACACCAACCCACCAGGCATCCATACGACCAGTATCATTATTTAGTGGATAACATTTTGCATTCATATATTCAGCAAACATTCCAACTTTTGCTGGACCCACATTTACCGCAACATCAGCTGCATAAATATCAGTATCTTGTGAATCCTGTGTGCTTCCTTCCCAAGGTTTCATCCAGAATAAATTAGCTTTAACTGGTTTAGCATTAACCGTTATCTTTAATCCTCCACCATCAGTATATTGAAAAGCAGCTGGACGAATTGCAAAACTTTGGACACCAGCAGTTAAACTTACTGGAATTCTTGGAACTTTAAATTTAATATAATAGTTTTTTACCTCCACAGCAGCTCTGTCAGCGCCCCAAAAACCAGCATGGTTTCTATCACCAGGGCCATTTCCCCAAATACCATCCATTTCCAAATAAACAACACCAGTTACATTGTCTTGGGTAAAGCTAAATTTTACCCTTGCTCTGTTATCTACAAAGGAGCGAGAATCATGATTGTCGTCATCAAAATCAGGGAAATTATCCATCCATAATGAACGAACTCTTACAAACCCACTTGCCTTAAAATCCATAGCAAACAAAGGAGCCGCCAATGCAATAGCAAGGATTACAGCAGTGGCTATTATAAAAAACTTTTTCATTATTTTTTCCTCCTATTTTATAGTTGTACAGCTTTCTCTTATTAACCTTGATAATATAAATTTAATAAGAGTTACGCTGTAAATTCTAAAATTCTTTTTTTGCCTTGGACAGGAATTAAACTTACCTTTTCACCTCCTTATCTGCATTTAACTCAAATTAAAAATTTCATATTCTTTTTTTAATTTTTTATCTTTTTTATAATATTTCTTTCCTCTCTCACCTCCTTTAATAGATAAAAAATTTTGCACTAAACTAAATTTCCTTCTTTTATTCCCGAAAAAAGGTTAATAAAACCAGATATTGTTTATTTATATATCATCTTGAAAAAATGTTGTCAAGTTTTTTTTTGCTTTAACTTTTTGCCCTTGTCTATTTATTATGGCAACCTATATATCACTACCGCACTTTTTGTTCTTCCAAAAAGTCTTATTTCTGGTGATATAACTGATATAATAAGCTCTTTTTTACCATCTCTGTCTAAATCCCCTATTGTAAAATCTGAAA
>JAFDIG010000064.1 GCA_019308145.1 Deltaproteobacteria bacterium
GACAGCAGAGCAAGGCGAGAGGTAGTATATCCTCCTTCAATCTCTTCAGCAATGTCTTCGACTTCTGCACGAGAAATGAATTGATATCCAGTTGAAAAAAGTTCTGGCAATACAACAATATCAGCTTTAGCTTTTTCTATCATGAATTCAACTATATCAATATTCTCTTTTACATGCCCAAATTTTGGATTAAACTGAACAACAGCAACCTTAATCATTATTTATCCTCTTTTAATTTTTTATTTTCTCTAATGGTTTTTTTAGAAAAGGCAATATACTTTCCACTGTTTTTAAAGTAGCGCCTCTATTTTCTTTAACAATATTTAGCCCAGCCTCCCCTATAAGCTTTCTTTTTTTAGGATTTGATAGAATATCTTTGATATTTACGAAAAGAGAATCTTCGTTATCTACTTGAATTCCACCCCTTTTTTTTAAGGTTAAATTTGCTATATCATAAAAATTTTCCATATAAGGGCCAAAGATTACAGGAACTCCGTAAGCCATAGGTTCTAATATATTATGTCCACCAATAGGGACAAGGCTGCCTCCTACAAAAACAACTGTAGCTATACTATAAAAAGTTGTAAGTTCACCTAATGTATCAATTATTATTATCTCTGGCACAAAACTCTTCTGTATCTCTGTTTTTCTTGTCCATTTAATGCCATTTTTCTCTAAAATTTTCTCTACTTCAACTAATCTTTCCAAATGCCTGGGAGCTATTATTAAAACAAGATTTTTAAAAATTTTTTTCCATTTAGGAAAAAGTTTTACAAAAATTTCTTCTTCTTTATTATGAGTTGAACCAGCTACTATAACAAAGGATGATAAAGAAAGATTTAGCGATTTAAAGATTTTCTCTTTTTCATCTTTAGAGATGTTAGCAACATTTAGATCAAATTTCATATTTCCTGTAACAATAACATTTTCTGGTTTTGCTCCTAATGTTTTTATTTTTTTAGCATCTGCTTTACTTTGCATTAAAAAAAGGGAGATCTTTTTTATGCAAGGTATAAAAAGCATACGTAATAACATATATCTTTTAAAAGATTTATTTGAGATACGTCCATTTATTAAAATTATTGGGATATTATTTTTATGAGCTTCATTTATTAAGACTGGCCATATTTCTGTTTCTGCAATAAGGATTAATGAGGGTTTAAAACTATTTAATAACCTTTTTATAAAAGGAGGAGAATCAAATGGAAAAACTATTGGTGCATCAATATCATTAATATATTTTTTTGCTGTATTCCATCCTGTTTTTGTCATGGCTGAAAGAATGATCTTTGAGCTGGGAAATCTCTTTTTTAGCTCTGTTATTAATGGCTTTAACATCTTTATTTCGCCAACAGAAGCACCATGAATTAGAAAATTTTTCCCATCATTTTTTTTTATCCGATTGATTATCTCATCAGGGTAAATTCCTAATCTCTCTTTATATTCCTCTTCCTTTTCCTTTGATGAGAAATGGATAAAAAATGAAAAAAAAGTAAAAAAGAGAGCAGCAAAAGAAGAAAGGATTTTATAGATTGAAAACATATGTTCTTATTTTTCTATTATTATTATTAATTATTTTATTCATTTTTTAACTATAGCCATTCAAATTTTTTTATTATTTTTTATTTTTGAATTTATTAAACAGATTTTTCAGTATGAAACATTTAGAAACGAGGCATTTCTTTTTCAACAATATTTTCAAAGGAATCTTTCTCTTGAGTAACAAACTGCAAATCATAAAGTTTTTTATAATATCCTTTTAATGCTAAAAGCTCTTCATGTGTTCCTTTTTCCACGATCTTCCCATTTTCTATTACAATAATCTTATCCGCATTTCTTATAGTTGAAAGTCTATGAGCTATTACAATAGAAGTACGATTTTTCATAAGATTATTTAAAGCTATTTGTACCTCCTTTTCTGATTCAGTATCAAGTGAAGATGTTGCCTCGTCAAGTATTAAAATGGGTGCATCTTTTAGGAGAGCACGAGCAATAGATATTCGCTGTCTCTCCCCACCCGAAAGTTTTATTCCTGCTTCTCCTATTATGGTGTTGTAGCCTTTTGGAAGTTTCAGAATAAAGTCATGAGCATTAGCTGCTATTGCTGCTTTTATAACTTCTTCATCATTTTTCTCGTGATTTCCATAAGCAATATTATTTCTAACAGTATCATTAAAAAGTATGGTTTGTTGTGTTACAATAGCAATATTATCCCTAAGTGATCGGATGGTATAATCTCTAATATCTACACCATCTATAAGTATAGTTCCATGTTGTATATCATAGAATCTTGGGATAAGGTTTGCTATTGTGGTTTTACCTCCGCCACTCATACCAACTAACGCAATAGTTTCACCTCTTCTTACCTTAAAGTTGATATCTTTTAGAACCCACTCATCTTCATATTTAAATGAAACATTTTTGAATTCGATCCCCTCTTTGATACCTGAGAGATGAATAGCTCCTTCTTTGTCATGAATCCCTGGTTTTAAATCAAGAATTTCAAAAACTCTCTTGCCAGCAGCCATGCCCTCTTGAATTATATTATTCATCTTGCTTATACTTTTTAAAGGTTGATACATCATAAAAAGAGCTGTAACAAAGGAGAAGAAAGTTCCTGGCGTTACCTTTCCTTTGATTACTGCCATACCTCCAACTAATATAATCAATGCAGCACCAAGCCCTCCTAATGTTTCCATCACGGGTGATGATAAAGCACGAATCGTTTGCCTTTTCATAATAATCTTAAATAACCGATGATTTTCTTCTGAAAACCGTTTGCTTTCATAATCTTCCATGTTAAAGGCTTTAACTATCCTGTTTCCTGAAATAGTTTCATGTAAAAGGGTTGTTATAGACCCCATCTTGATTTGGCTTTTTTTGCTAAATTTTCTTATTTTTTTTCCAAATTTAACTATTGGAATAATAGAAATAGGAAATATCATAAATGTTATTAATGCCCAATCCCATTTCTGATAAAATACTACAGCAATTAAACCTATTATAGAAAAGGCATCTTTCATTACGCCTGTTAGTGCTTGTGAAACCATTCCTTGGATAAGGTTTACATCATTGGTGATCCTTGAGATAAGTATGCCTGTTGGGGTTTTTGTGAAAAAAGCGAGAGAAAGCTTTTGAATATGTTGATATAGACGATCCCTGATATCTGTTACCACTTTAAGGCCAACATAGCTCATAAGATATGCTTGGCCAAATTGAGCTAACCCTTTTAATATTACTATGATCACAACAACTATGGGAATTAATTTTAACATAAGGATATTTTTTTCAATAAATATCCTGTCCATAGCAGGTTTAACTAAAAAGGGTATAGCAGAATTTAATGCACTGTAGAGGATCATGCAGATTACTGCTAAAATCAATTTAGATGTATACGGTTTTACAAAATTTAAAAGTCTTTTATATATACTCATGATCTCTTAATTAGTTCACGCTGAAAAATAAAGTATTAACTAATTCAAATTAAAAATTTTAGAAAATATTGATCAAAAAATCTCAAAATTAGATTAACATTAGTCAATCATGATAAATAAATATAAAAAATAAAGTCTTCCCTTTTGTTTTATGCTGACTTAGTCAGCATAAACGTAATTAGTCGGTTTTTCTTATATGGACTAATTAATCATATTTATTACTACCCTGGCTGCCCTTTCAGATGCTCCTGGGGGACCTAAAAGGGAGCGAATTTCTTGTAAACTATTTTTTACTTTCAAGTAATATTTTTTATCCTTTAAAAATCTTTCTGCTTCTTTAGCAATTTTTAGGGGATTAGCTTGATTTTGTAATAGCTCTGGAACGATCATTTTATTAGCTAAAATATTTACCAAACCAATCATAGGTATTTTTAAAAGCATGCGACCTAAAAGATAGCTTAAAAAGGAAAGCTTGTAAATAATAATCATTGGTTTTGAGAGAATAGCTGCTTCCAGTGTAGCAGTCCCTGAAGCAGTAATAATGAGTTTAGCTACATATATGCTATTATATGTATCATTTTCCACTATTTTTATTTTTAAATTATTTTTTGGGATATACCTTTGCAATTCTATTTTTGAAATAGTAGGTGCAATAGGTATAATGAATTGAAGATTTGAAAATTTTTTTGCGATTTTGTTTGCAGCAAGAATCATTATTGGTAAAAGTCTCTTTACTTCATTTGTTCGGCTACCTGGCATAAGAGTAATGGTGATTATATCAGGATTAAGCCCCCATTTTAAAAGGATATCCTTTTGATTTTCAGCATGTTTTACCAGATCAATAAGAGGATGACCAACAAAAGCAACATCAACACCATATTCTTTATAAATGGGTTCTTCAAAAGGAAGTATTACGATCATTTTATCTACAAATTTTGCAATGGTTTTTATTCTTCCTTTACGCCATGCCCATATTTGTGGACTAATATAATAAAGTACTGGTATTTTAAGTTTTTTTGCTACTTTTGCGATTCTCAAGTTAAAATCAGGAAAATCTATAAGGATCAACAATTTTGGTCTTCTTTTTTTTAGAGCCTTTTTTGTTTCTTTTAAAGCCAAATATATATTTTTTAGTTTGCCAACAAGTTCTGTAAGTCCTGTAACTGCTAATTCTTTAGAGTCTATTAAGATTTCTACACGGGCTTTTTTTGTCTTTTCCCCTCCAATACCAAAAAAATGATAGGAAGGATTAAGCGCCATTATTTTTTCTACTAAATTAGCAGCATATAAATCACCTGAAGCTTCACCTGCAATAATCATTATCTCATTTCTCATATTTTAACCAAAATATAATAAATTATAGTTTAAGTTCATAATGTTTAAATTATGGAATTACTTGAAAAAGATCCCCAATATCTGGAATAATATAATCCGCTCCTTCTTTTTTAAGGGTTTCAAAAGAACCAGAACCTGAAAGAACTCCAACTGTTATCATACCTAATTTTTTCCCAGCTACAATATCCATTGGGTGATCACCTACCATTATACATTCTTTAGGTTCAATTTCAAACTTCTTTATTACCTTTAGAAGATGAAAGGGATGAGGTTTTACTTTTTTAATTCTTTCCCTTGGTAAAAATATATCAGAATAAAGCTCTATTTCTGGAAAAATTGTTAAAACTGCTTGTTCACAATTTCTGGTAATTACACCTATAAGTATATTTTTTGCTTTCAGTTTTTTCATAACTGGAAGGGTTTGAGGGAATAAAAAGCTATCTTTAGCTGCTTTTATCTCCATTGAAATCATTGTATTTTCAGCATCTTTTAGGAAAAAAGATTTTTTCTCTGCTGGAATGATTTTTGAGGCCTCTTCAATCTTTTCAATAATGTATTTCTCTTTAAATTTATCTGGATCAAGACTATAAGCGGAGATTAGTTTATTTATTTTATTTCTCATATCATTAAAATTTATATTGAGATGGGCTAAGGTGCCATCAAAATCAAATATAACGCCTTTTATCTGAATTTTTTCTATTTTTTTCATTTTTGATAGGAAAATCTTAAAAAAAGGAATTTTTATCTTGAGGAACTCATAAAAATAAAAATTTTTTATTTTTAACTCTTGACTTTTTGACCTTTATTAAAATTGTGGGACAAATGAGCTGCTATTATTATAATTAGTTCGTATTCTATTTCTCAATACGAACTAATTAAGTATATTTTTTTAATACGATAACAGAATTTAATCCACCAAATCCCAGAGAGTTTGAAATAGCTATATTGATATTTTGTTCTCTTTTAACATTTGGTACATAATCGAGATCGCATTCAGGATCAGGGAATTCATAATTAATAGTAGGAGGTATAACAGAATATTTTAATGCAAAAGCTGTGGCAATTGCCTCCACTGCCCCTGCTGCTCCTATTAAATGTGCGGTTGTAGATTTTGTTGAGCTTACAGGAATTTTATATGCTCTTTTCCCAAATAGTTTTTTTATTGCTTTTGTTTCTACCCTATCATTATGTCTGGTTGATGTTCCATGAGCATTAATATAATCAACATCGTTTATTGAAATATTTGCATCTTTTAACGCTACTCTCATTGCCTGCACAATAGGATCAGCCTCAGGATCAGGATGTGTTAGGTGAAAGGCATCAGCTGTTATACCACATCCTATAACCTCTGCATATATTTTAGCTTTTCTTGCAATTGCATGCTCCAGTCTTTCTAAAACCATAATTCCAGCACCTTCACCCATAACAAAACCATCTCTTTCTCTATCAAAAGGACGACATGCATGAAGGGGATCATCGTTTCTGGTTG
This sequence comes from Deltaproteobacteria bacterium, assembly GCA_019308145.1. GTDB lineage: Bacteria > Desulfobacterota > JAFDIG01 > JAFDIG01 > JAFDIG01 > JAFDIG01. Next base: position 6,259 of record JAFDIG010000064.1, read on the forward strand.
ACATAGCTCTTAATGCAATAAAACCGCCAAAAACGTATGGAGTAATACAAGCATCGACCCCTCCCACAAGCATGATATCCTCTTCTCCATGGAGAAGATAATGGTATCCTGTTATAAGCCCATCTGTTCCTGAAGCACACGCAGCTGAAACACAATAGTTTATTCCTTTTAAGTTAAATTTGGTTGCAACATTAGAAGCTACAGAACTTATATATATATGCGGCAAAGCAAAAGGGGTGATTCTTTTGGGACCTCTATTTTTTAAGAGTATTTCATGGTATTTTTCCATTAAATCCATATTTTCTACGCTAACCCCTAAGATCGCTCCTATCTTATAAGGATCGAGGTCCTCTATAACATATTGGCCTCCTGGGATTTTATTATCGTGATAAGTCAGAGAAAAGCCAGCATCTTCAAGAGCCATTTTACTTGCAGCTAATGCGAATTGAGCGGTTCTACCTAAATGTTTAAGGTCTTTACTTGCATGAATAAAATCGATTAAGTTAAAATTATCAACAGGGGCTGCAATTCTACATTTGTATTGACTCATATCATAACCAGGAAATTCAATATTTTTTACATTGCTTTTCCCTAACAATACGGCATCCCAAAAAGTCTCTTTTGTCATGCCGACTGGTGTTATTAATCCTACGCCAGTAATAACTATTCTTGGTTTAATCTTTGAATACCTCCCGTAAAAATTTTTTAAAATTTTTTATTATATAAAAAATTAAGATTTTGCAACTATTATTTTTCTTTTTTCTTCTTTTTTCCCTTATCTTTTTCTTCTTTTTTCTCCTCTTCTGGTTTTCTGCCAAATATTTTTGCAACAATTACGCTTGCTTCAAACAATAACATAAGAGGAAGAGCCATCATAAGCTGAGTAACGATATCTGGTGGAGTGAAAATAGCTGCTAATACAAACATAACCAATATAGCATATCTCCTTTTTGAAGAAAGAAAAGTAGAGGTAATAAGACCTATTTTTGCAAGGAAAAATGTTATAAGAGGTATTTCAAATATAAGCCCAAAAGCAATAAGAAGCTTTGAGCTAAAACTTAAGTAGTCTCTTATACTAGGAAAAGGACGAATATTTTTTGTGGCAAGCCCAAGAAAGAATTTAAATCCATAAGGGAACACCACAAAATAACCAAAGCATGCTCCCCCTACAAAAAAGATTGTAGAAAGTAAAACAAATGGTATCACATATTTTTTCTCTTTTGTATATAGTCCAGGGGATACAAATTTCCAGAGCTGATAAAAGATAAAAGGTGATGATAAAAAAAGGCCGGCTAAAAAAGCCACTTTTAAATATGTAAAAAAAGGTTCTGTCAAAGAGATAAAAACCATGCTGCTTCCTTTAGGAAGCACTCTGGTAAGTGGCATTAAAAGGATGTTAAAAAGTTGTTTGGAATATATATAACAAATAACAAAACCTATGCCTAAAGCGATGGCAGATTTTATTAATCGCGCACGAAGTTCTTCTAAATGTTCAGTAAAGGATAGTCTCTTTTCCTCCATTATCCAGCAAGATCCTCAGAATTATTAGCTTCTTTTTCTTTATTAATAGAAGATTTTTCTTTCTTTTCAGTTTTATTTTTATCAGACTCTTTTTCATCTTTGCCTTCAAAAGATTGTTTTTCTTCTTTATCTTTGTTATTAGTCTGAGATTTTTCTTCCTTATCTTCAGCAGGTTTAAGTTCTTCTTCTCCCTCCTCCTCTTCTAAAATGGATTCCATATTAACACTTTCCTTGACATCGTTAGCTGCCTTTTGGAATTCTTTCATTGCTTTTCCAATAGATCTTGCCATTTCTGGTATCTTTTTTGGGCCTACAACCAACAGAGCTATAACAAGGATTAAAATTAACTCTTGCATTCCAATAGAAAACATTTTTACCTTCTCCTAAAATTTTTGGTTTTATAGCATAATAAAGATGCAATTACAAGTATACTACAAAAAGATTTTTTTATAACCATAACTTTGTTATTCCGTTCTCTCTTTTTAATTTTCCAAAATAGAGATAAAAGAACTTAAGGTCATTCTTAATATATACATGTTGAATTTCAGAAGGATCAAGTGATGATATTTCATCAATAGATATTGATATAGGTAATCTAAAGACAATATCAGAAGTGAGTAATTTTTTAATCTTATTATAAAGAAGATCAGCAGGAGGGGTTGTATCCTTCAGTTTATGCGCATGGGTTCTTACATTAGCTTTAGGGGGAGACCAGTCAGGATCTGCCATAACCCATTTGATTTCTCCTTTATATCTTTTAAGTATATGATCATCCATTACATCACCAACAATAAATTCGATCTTTTTTAAGACATTTCCTTTTTTAGCATTAAGATAAGCATTCTTTATTCTTGTTTGATTGTTATCTATTGCGAAAATTTTTTTCATTTTTTGTGCCATTATAATAGTTGTTGCACCTACAGCACAGCAGAGTTCTAAACATATTTCAGAATTAATACGCCGAGCAAGATAATCAGCAGCTAAAACATAGTTGCTCATATAAAGAGCATCAATATCACCTTTTAGAGGAAATTTAAATCCTTTAAAGTTTTCTTTTTGGGATTTGGTTTTATCAATATTCATGTGGTATCCCTTTTATATGAAGGATTAGATGCTCTTTATCTTTCATATCTTCTATCCATCCATAGTTAGCATCTTCTTTGGAGTCAAGATCCTTTACATATGGTTTTATATCAAGAAGAGGAGTGCCATCAAAAACATCAAGTCCAGAGGTAAAGATTTCATTTTTATTTATTTTTAAAAGCTTGACAATCGAGACACCTATTGGATTTGGCCTTACAGGAGAACGACTTGCAAAAAGACCGATTTCTTTTCCATCTGACCATGGAGGAATAACCAACATGGAGAGCCTTCTTTTTACCATGTGTATATAATAGATGAGATAGATATAATTAAAACGGTTTAATTCCTTTAATCCATCTTCATATTCAGGATCAATTATAACCTTGAATTCTCCAACATCATTTTCTATTGGTTGATAAGGAGCAATATCTTTATACGGTGTTCTGATTGTGCCTATACTTTTTACCTGAAAAACCATCTGTTATTTCCTCCTGTAGATTGTTTTGTTGTATTAAGGTGATAAGAAGACATAAAAAAACCTGCTTTCTATTTTTTAGTTCCCTATTGAGATTTTTAGCTTTAAAGCCCATATTAAAAAAGAGATAGGAGTAAGGAAGATTAAAAATAATTTTTGGCCTTCTACAAATTAGTTGCTATTTATGAACTCATT
>JAFDIG010000065.1 GCA_019308145.1 Deltaproteobacteria bacterium
CCATGACCATCCTAAAGCCTAAAGATGTTCCATATTCAGCTATTTCATATATATCTTCACGCATCATTGGCTCTCCCCCTGTAAGGATGATTACAGGAGAAGCAAAATCTTTAACTTTATTTAGAAGCTCTATTGCTTCTTCATGGGTTAATTCATTAGGATCTATTTCATTTGCTGCCAATGCTCTACAGTGTATACAGGAAAGATTGCATCGCCTTGTTAGCTCCCAGGCGATCATCCTTAAGGGAGGGGTTTTCATCTTATTTTTTTAGCTACCTCTTTTGCAAAATATGTGAGTATCATATCTGCTCCTGCTCTTTTGATAGCAAGAAGGGTTTCAAACATAACTGCTTCACCATCTATATATCCCATCTTTGCAGCTGCTTTTATCATGGCATATTCTCCGCTTACATTATAAGCTGCTAAAGGGCGATTAAAAAGATCCTTTACATCCCTTATTATATCAAGATTTGGCAAAGCTGGCTTAACCATTACAATATCAGCACCTTCCTCTATATCAAGTTCAACCTCTCTTAATGCTTCTCTTCTATTGCAAGGGTCCATCTGATAAGATTTCCTATCACCAAAGGCAGGTGCTGATTCAGCTGCTTCCCTAAACGGACCATAAAAAGATGAAGCAGCTTTTGCAGCATATGCCATGATGGGGATTTGAGTAAAACCTGCGTCATCCAATCGATCCCTTATAGCCTTTACTCTTCCATCCATCATATCAGAAGGCGCAACCATATCCGCTCCAGCTCTTACATGTGAAAGGGCTTGAGTAGAAAGGAGTTCCAGTGTTTTATCATTTATGATTTCCCCATTTTCAACAATTCCACAATGACCATGATCCATATATTCACAGACGCATACATCTGTAATAATTATTATATCTTTAACCGAACCTTTAATACTTCTTATTGCTCTTTGTATGATTCCATTATCATCAATAGCAGAAGAAGCAGAAGAATCTTTGTACTCTGGAATACCAAATAGAATTATTGCTGGTATGCCCAAATCCCTTATCTCTTTCACCTCTTCAACAAGCATATCAGTTGAAAAACGGTATTGACCTTCCAAAGATTCTATTGGTTCTTTTACATTTGTGCCTGGCACTACGAAAAGAGGCTGGATAAGGTCATCGAGAGATAATTTTGTCTCGCGCACCATTCTCCTTAAAAGTTCGTTTTTTCTTAACCTTCTTGGTCTATATCTTGGGAAATACATATCTCCTCACTCCATTAGTTAGCACTTCATTTTTCAGTGCGAATTATTTAATCCTATCTCCTCATCTGTAAGATAGCAAGCAGGATCTGGTGCCCAGAGATCACCAGTAGCTGCCTCTGCTCTTACCCTAAAATTACCACCGCAAATGGAAAGCCATTTACATTTAGCACATCTACCTTTGAGATAAGGCTTTTTATCCTTAAGTTTAGCCATAAGCTCATTTGATAGATCTGTCCAGATTTTGCTAAAAGGCCTTTCTTTAACATTTCCAAAGGAATAATGACGCCAGAACTGATCTGCATAAACTTCACCATCCCAACTAACGCATCCTATTCCTCTTCCTGAAGAGTTTCCTTCATTCATCTTTAAAAGCTCTAAAACCTCTTCAGCCCTTTTTGGATCCTCTTTTTTTAACCTTAGATATATATATGGACCATCAGCATGATTATCAACCGTAAGCACCTCTTTTGGTTTTCCCTTTTGAAACAACTCCTTAGTTTTATCCATTATAAGATCTAAAACCTTTCTTGTCTCTTCATGAGAAAGGTCTTCATTTATTAAGGATGTGCCTCTTCCTGCATATACAAGATGATAAAAACATATCCTTGGAATTTCCTCGGTTTCCATTAGTTCAAATATGGCAGGTATCTCTTTATAATTTCGTTTATTTATTGTAAACCTTAAGCCTACCTTTATCCCATTATCTCGACAGAATCGTATACCATTTAGTGCAGCATCAAATGCTCCTTTTACCCCTCTGAATTTATCGTTGGTTGCACCAATTCCATCAAGACTTACCCCTACATAAGAGAGATTTACCTCTTTAAATCTTTTTGCCATCTTTTCTGTTATGAGGGTGCCATTTGTTGATATTACGGTGCGTAGACCTTTCTTATTAGCATAGGTTATTAACTCTAAAAGATCCTCTCTTATCAAAGGTTCACCACCTGAAAAAAGAAGAACTGGTGCTCCAAAGTCTGCCAAATCATCGATTAAGGCTTTTCCTTGTTTAGTTGTAAGTTCGTTATCTACTTTTTCTGAAACAGCCTTTGCATAACAATGGACACATTTTAAGTTGCACCTTTGGGTTATATTCCAAACCACCACAGGCTTTTTGTCATAGGAGAATTGAAGTAGGTGTGAAGGAAGCTTTTTTGAATTCCTACCATATCTTAAAGGATCAGATGCCTCTACCGCACCGCAGTAAAGTTTTGAAATGCCTATCACTTTTTATATACACCTAAAAGTTAAAAGTTTTTTAAAGGTTATATTAATTTTTGCAAGGTGGGGTTCTGCATGGGGTCTCCCTTCCACAGCATGTTTGTTCCCTTCCACACCTTGTAAGACCTCCATCAAAAGATGAATTTCCTCCTTTCATTATAAAACCAGTCCCACCAGAGATGACTCTTTTAACCTTTCCTCCACACTGAGGACATTCATTAATAGGATTATCACTGATGGACTGTTTAACCTCAAAGTGATAGCCACAATCTATACATTCATATTCATAGGTTGGCATCTCTTACTCCTTAATGGTCACAAATATTTTCTCCGATTTGTAGTCTATCTTCTAAAAATTCAGTAACCACTAAATCAGGATGGTTTGCAGGGGCACCTAACACTACTCTTATTCCATTTTGATTAAAAAGTTCTTGAGCCCTTGGTCCCATTCCTCCAGTGATAACAACGTTTACCCCTTTTTCTGCTAACCATCTTGGCAACAAACCTGGTTCATGTGGTGGAGAAGGTAAAACATCTTTAGAAATGATATTTTTACCAGTATCATCAACATCAATTATTGCAAACTCTTCACAATGTCCAAAGTGCATAGAAAGTTTTCCTTCTACTAGTGGGATAGCAATTCTCATTTACTCTCCTCCTTTTATATCAAAATAAGAGATTTAATATGCTTTAATTTACTTCTATCTTATAATTGAATTAAATTAAAAAGTCAAAAAAATTTTTAATAGTGCTTCTCACCTTCCTGTTGGAAGGGGAGAAATTTTACTTTTTATATGAATTTTTTCAAGTCAAATTCAAGCATCAAAGCTGTCTTGTCATTGTAGATCCGCATCTTGGGCATTGAATGTTTGTACAAGGGACACCTTGCCTATGAGGAACTGTTGTTCCACATTTTGGACAAACACAATTTCCGCCAACACCTGCTCCAAAACCACCTTGCCTTCCACGTCCACCACCTCTACCTAATCCTCTTCCAGTTCCTGGTCCTCTTCCAAATGGTCCTGTTCCATCGCCTCTTGGCATTTTAAAACCTCCTTTTTAAAATAGCAGAAAAAAGTTTCTGCTGGTTAAAAAATTTATATCTTAATTAGTTCACTCTGAAAAGTAGACTAATTACTTTTATGTTAACTTTATTAGCTTAAAAATAAAAAAACTCCTTTTTTTATAATTATTTTGTAAATTTTTATCCCTTTTAGTATTAGTTTTACATTTTTTTACATTCTTCAAGATTTTTATAAAACAATATTATATTTTTCCCTTTCATCAAGGGAGAGGGATGAAAAAGGAGGGAGATTAATTAATAATATAAACCTTTTCATCCCCACCCTAATTTTCACAGATTAAAGGAAAAAATTTTACTAAACCAAAGTTAATTTTCTTCTTATGTTTCACCTTTTAAATCCTTATAATAAAATAACAATAATTATTTTACATTTCAAGCAATCAGTTCATTCTGAAGGAAATTTGAAATAATTAAATATAAGAATTTTAATTGTATATGATTGAGATAATTGCAGAATAATTAAAAAGTTATAATAAAAAATCCTAAAAAAATAAAAAATTCCTTTTAATTTAGGGTGCTATATAAATCACAGGCAAGATGCCTGTGCTACTTTTAGGGATTGTACTCCTACCTTTTTGGTAGATATGGTATCTTGCCCGCCGTCGTTTTTTTCAGGCTGGCGGAGCTAATTTGAACGTAATTACTTCTTTTTTCAGTATGGAATAATTAAAAGGAAAGGGGTATACACTCAAAGAAAAAGGATAAGGAAGTACAGCTCATGTAACAAAATCTTTATAATATTATAACATTAGTATAAAGCAAGCGATGAAAGAAGTAAAGGAATTTGATTAAACGAGGGTAATAGAAACAAGACATACAGTACAACAAACCCCTCTCGTAAAGAAATGGTATTAGAAGTGGAAATAATTTAAGGAATTACCTAATAGAGAGTAATTTTTTGTCAAAAAAGGCTACATATAGAGCAATCAAAAATAAAGATATATCCCTTACAATCGTTGTTACTCCTATAATCTTTGTTTCTCTTGTAAATTCAAAGCATCCACAAGAGATGTTGAGCCCTCTAAATAGGCTTATTGATAAAGCTAAAGAAAAGATAAAAAGGAGAAAGGATATCCAAATAGCACATGGTTTAACCCATATCCCAAGGATTAACCCCGCACCTGTTAAAAATTCCAACCAAGGAAGGATTATTGCAAATATATTTATCATTTCATTTGGGAGTAATTGATAGTTTGCAACTGCTTTGGCAAAAAGATCAGGATAAAGGATCTTATTTATACTTGCATATATAAATATTATGCCCAAAACCCATCTAAATAACAAAGCTAAATAAGGAGATAGATCTTTTCTATCCATTTTAATCTTTCCCTTTTTCTTTTATCGGAAATCCACTTTTTTTCCATCTTGTTAAGCCATTATGAAGCACCTTTACATTTAAAAACCCTGCTTCTTTTAATGCCTTTGCTAAGCTATCACTTAATTTACACTCTACACCATCACAATAAGTTATAATATTTGTATCAGGAGGGATTTTTTCAAAAAGCATCATTATTTTTTCAGATAAATCAAAATCAGTAAAAGGTAAATTTATAGCTCCCTTTATATGAGCTTTGTTATACTCTGAGGCTATTCTCGCATCTATAAAGATCGCCTCTTTTTTATCAAAAAGCTCTTTTGCTTTAGTTAAAGATATATATTCTTCTCCTGTTGGTTCTATTTCTTCAAAAGATGAATATATTAATGGAATACCATTTTTTCTTAAGTTATTTGTAATTAAACCTATACAACAGGAGAGAATAAATATAATCAATAACTTAATCCAGAGATTTTCACTGTTTTTGTTTTGATTCATTTTTTATTTCCATCTAAATAATTCAAGATTTAAAGTTAAATATTTCTTTAACATAACTAAAAATCTCAAATAAATAATGTTAATTGAAATTTCTTGAGATCTCCCAGATAAGGGAAAAATGATGAAAAGAGAAGAGTATAATCTAAATTTCTATTTTATCTGACAAATCATAACCATTTTTTATTCTATTACCATTCTCATCAACAAGAACCCCATTTTCAAAGCTTATTTTATTTTTTGATAATATTTCAATAGTAGATACAATAAGAGGGAACTCCCTTTTAAGTCCCCTTTCTCTTATAGCCATAAAAAGAGGAAGATTTTCGCCTCTTTTTTTTATACCATCTATTCCTTCTTTTTCAAGTATGGAATTTGCCTCTTCCCATAAAGGTTTTAAGTTTTCATCCATAATAGAATATGAGCAATATGTAATAACTGGTCCAGCATCAAGCTTAGGTGTTACAAGATGCATCATTACCCCTGATGACGTTGCTTTTTGCTCTATTAATTGCCAGATCACCTCTTGCCAGCTCCCCTTAGGACCACCAGGCATTGCTGGATGAAGATTTATCATTTTATATTTTTTGCACAGCTCATCTCCAACAATTAGCATATAACCTGCTAAAATAATATATTCAACATGGTATTGATTTATTCTTTTATCAATTTCTCTATCATAAAGTATGCGCCACTTTTTTTTAAAAAAAGAATTGGTTTTGCCTTTTTCTTTTAATTTAGGCATGAATCTTTTTGATGACAAGGTAATAATTTTTATACCAACTGAATCTACAAAATCAAGAAATTTATCACTTTCTTTATCTTCCCCTTTTTCTCTATTAGAAAAAAGATAACTAATATCCCCTTTTATTTTTCCTTTTTTAATAGCATCCAAAACTATTTTAAGAAGTTTTATAGCTGCTTCATCTCTACCTGTTGAAAACCAGCCAAAGTTCATTTCTTAACCTTTCTTTCAAAGGATTCAAGAAAATCTTTTCCTGGATAGCTTTCTCGTCCATATCCTTTTGTACTTAAAGCAGCAGCTTTTGAAGCAAAAATCCCACAATCTTCAATATCCCATTTTTTAAGAATACCAGCAAGAAAAGCTGCATCATATACATCACCAGCGCCAGTTGTATCTTTAACATCTACATAAAAAGGATCTATGATATATCTTTTCTCTTTTGTGATGATCTGGCTTCCTTTTTTCCCTTTTTTGAGTACAATAATATCAGGACCAGATTCAAGAAGGAGGGAAACAACATTTTGTTTGTTAGAAAAAAGGAGTTTTAATTCATAATCTGTTAAAAATATTATATTGCAAAGAGATATTAAGGGATATAATCTATCAAAGCCCTTTTTTGCATATATTTCACCTGGATCAAGTGATATTAATGATTTGTGATTTACCAATTTTGCAGCATACAGTTGAGTATGAAATGCTCTTTTACCTACAAAAGAGCTCATGTGTAAAATACGGGTTTTTTTTAGTTTATCAATATCTAAATCTTTTTTATTGAATTGGTTGTTAAGATTAGGGAATACAACAATAAAGCGATCACCAGATTCATCTAAAAAGATAAGAGCAGCTCCACTTTTGCCATTTTTTGTTTTAACAAAACTGTTTGAACTTGATATTTGAGATAGAATTTCTTTTCCATAATTGTCTGATCCAACATTTCCAATCAAAGAAGTTTTAAAGCCCATTTTTGCTAAACAGTAAATGGTATTTGCTGCCGAGCCTCCACCACTTTTCCTTAAAAATTTGCCTTTTATTTTGGCAAAGTTTAAAATCTTTTCAAATTTAAAAGATGGCTCAAAGATTTCACCTCCTGGTTTATACTTTTTAGGCCATCTTTTCTTTAGTTCATATTTTTTTATTTTAAAGATCAAATCTATGTTTAAAGACCCTATTCCAACAGCATCATACATAAAGTTTAATTCCAACTAATTTAGCAAAAATAAAAAGAATCTTATTGGTTATTTTTCATTTAGTGAGAGGGTTTTTTTATTTTATTTAGTGAAATCATAAATCTCTTTTGCTATTTTTACCTCTTGAGCAAAGATTCCTTTTAACGTATCTACCAAATTGATATATAAAGAGGATGCTTTTGGCATGCAAATGCCGGTAATAAGTCTTTGCGCATGTTCAGAGGCAAACTCCTCGGCGAGATTAAAGAAGATCTTTTTCTCATTTATTATATGATCAGCTAAAACTCTATTTTTTGTAAGGATCAGATCGGCGGAATCCTTCATAATCTTATGAGATTGAGAAAATAAGCTTTTTAGTTCAGTTATTGCTTTATCACTAAAAAGTATTCCCTCTTTTTCTTTAATCTCATATCTATTTATAATTCCATCAATAAGATATAATATCCGTTGAAAGGCATTAAGTATATTTGGCAGAACATTTAGGTATTTTTTATCTTTATCAGCTCTCCTTATAATAGTAAATAGGTTTTCTGTTAGATCTTCCATTTTTTTCCTAACAGAGTCTGATCCTTTTTTTAACTCTTCCAGCCTTTTTATATCAACCTTTTCTAAAAAAGGGATTGTTTTTTCTAATAATTGAACCAAATCAATACTTATTTCATAATAAACTTTTTCTAAACTTTCCTTTATATTCTCTGCCATGAATTCCTCCAAAATTTTATATGAGTGAAGCATTATCGGTTAAACCACTTGTTTAATCGCTTAAGGCTCTCCATTTTATCAGTGTATCCTATCTTTGCTTTTGAAATAGCATTTTCTAAATAAGAAATAGTAGTATCATACGTTTTTTTGTCTACTGGATAAGGATGTCCATCCTTTCCACCATGAGCAAAGGAGTAAGTTACAGGATCTTTTTGACTTACCTTTGAATTGTAAATAATATCTGATACCAGTCCTAATGCTCTTAAGGTTTTTGCTCCTACTCCCTGTTTCCCTAAAAGCTCTTCAAAAGAGTTAGGTGAGGTCTCATAAATTTTAGTTAATATATTTTTTAGATATTTTATACCTTTAGGTGTGAGTACAACAGGATGATGAGCAGGCATATTGAGATGCACAATTTTATCAATCTCTTTATGAGTTATTCTTGGTTCTTGTTTTGTAAAGTCTAATATATAATTTCTTGCATCTTTACTTTCTTTTGCAACAAGATTAAATATGTTTCCTTTTTGATCACAACATATTGCATGATGAGGTTCATTAACAAATTCTTCTACTTCATCACTTATCCAGTGATATCGTCTGGCATATTTTGTAATCTCATTCATTCCTTGCTGTACAACAGCCCATTTCCCTGTTGTAGTAAAGAAAAATGAATGATGATATAATTGATATCCATCTTGCATTGCTGCGCTGTCTACCTTTGCTGCCATACGGCTTGCATATATTAATTTTTCTGGCTCTACCTTTAGAAATTCTCCTTTTTCAATAATATCATCAGGGGTTTTTCTCGAAGAAGCCCCTTTTCCTCCGCCAACAAAGAAACCCCAGTCAGTACCTTCTTTTTTAAAAGCTTCTTTGATCGCGCCACACACTGTTGTTGTTATACCACTACTATGCCAATCAAACCCAAGAACACAACCCAGAGCCTGAAACCAATTTGGATCTGAAAGTCTTAAAAGCAACTCTTCAGACCCTTGGTTATAAATAATGGCTTTTGATATGCCGCGTGCCAGCCTTACCATGCGTGAGAAAAGCCATTTAGGAGTTTTTCCACCATGAAGTGGCAACTCTGCTATCCCTGTTTTCATCTTTGAAAACTTTTGTCTTCTTACCTGATAACCTAAAGTTTTTTGTTATATACTATTTCTCTACTTTATATACCTTATCTTTTTTCCTAACTTTTTCATGAACCTTTATTCCTACATCTTTACCAATACCAGCCTCATTCACATCTACCCTGTCAATTTGCATAGATTCCACTAATTGTTCAAAGTCGGTTGTATTTCCTTTGAAATGAAGTGTATCACCTATTTTAATTGAATCATTTGT
>JAFDIG010000066.1 GCA_019308145.1 Deltaproteobacteria bacterium
CGAAGCAAGGGAAAACTATATGTTTCTTATTGGATTAGGTCTTCTTATAATTGGGTTTGGTTTTAAGGTTGCACTTGTTCCTTTTCACATGTGGACACCAGATGTTTATGAAGGAGCACCAACTTCAATAACAGCTTATATGGCAACTGGAGTTAAGGCTGCTGCGTTCGCCGCTTTTGTTAGGGTTTTCTTTACTTCTTTGATCTCTGCTCAAATAGAGTGGATATCTTTTCTATGGCTTTTAGCCGTAATTACAATGACTGTTGGAAATATTATAGCTTTAGTTCAGGATAATATCAAAAGGATGTTGGCATATTCATCAATTGCTCATGCAGGGTATATGATGGTTGGTTTTGTAGCAGGTAATGAACTTGGAATTAGTGGGATCCTCTTTTATCTTCTTGCCTATGCATTTATGAATATCGGAGCTTTTAGTATTGTTATCCTTTTAGGCAAAAAAGGCGAGGAGAATACTCTTATTACTGATTACGCAGGCATAGGGTTTAAATATCCTCTTTTATCTGCTGCTATGACTATATTTTTACTCTCATTAGCAGGTATTCCCCCATTAGCAGGTTTTATGGGTAAATTCTATGTCTTTAGTGCTGCTGTTAAAGCACACTATTATTGGCTTGTTATAATAGCTGTTTTAAATAGTGCGGTAGCAGTATATTATTATCTTAGAGTAACAGTAATGATGTATTTTAAACCAGCTGAAAAAGAGATCACTGGTCTTGAGTTTCCTGTTTTAACTGTTATAGCAGTGATTATAAGTGTTTGGGCTATTTTCCATATAGGGATATTTCCCTCTTCTTTTCTCTCCGTTGCAACAAGCTCTATAAAAGCCCTTCTGGCTCTATAAAAATTATTCTTAAAAGAATTATTAAATAAACACTATATTTATAAATACTATAGAAATTTTTAATAAAAAAAGAAAGTCTCTTTAATATAAATATGATTTTATGATTTAAGGTTTAGTTGTGAATTTATGGATGATTTTTACAATTTTATTTAAAACAATTTTATTTAAAACAATCTTAAGGTAGGTATCTATACAAAGTAATAAGGAAAGATAAAAAACCTGTCATTAAAGTGATAAGCCAAGTTAATTGAGTAAAGCGTTTATTCATATCTTCAAATCTTTTATCAACATAATGAATTAGATCTTCAAAACGCTTATTGTTCTCCTTACTCACTTGAGAAATCAGCTCTCTTTGAGCCTTAAGCTCCTCTTCTATGCGAATACTCTTCTCAAGAAGGGAATAATAAGGTAGACTTTCATCACCAGCTACTCTTTTTTCTAACTCTTCTTTTACAATCTCTCTTATACGTGAATCTAACTCTCTATTATCAATTGTCTCCATAAAGAACCTCTTATAATAAATTATCATAAAAAATAAAAAAATCAATATTATATTTTAGGCAAAGTCATATCCTATAGATCTCATAAAAAATAATAATATAAAATTATCAAGTTATTTTAGAAGATTTTTAAATAAGAGAAGAGAATTTTTTTCTTTTATAGAAATTTAATTAGTGGTTAAAGGAGCTTTTCTCCTCAAAAAAAAGTGGAAAGCACTAACAATAAGAACTATAACTGCACCAAAAGCACTTGAAATAACACCTGGATAAATGAGGGCAAGACCTCCAAAAAGGAAAAATAACCTTTGTATTATAGAGATTTTTCCAGTAAACCATCCCTGCATTCCCACGCTTAATGCCCCAACCCCTATTACAGCGGTTAAGATAGAAAAGATGATATGTAAAAATGAGGTACCAACAAGTAAAAGAGAAGGGTTATAAACAAAGATGTATGGCACAATAAAGGATATTACTCCTAAACGAACTGCCTGCCATCCAATTTTTACAGGATCAGCTTCTGCAAATCCTGAAGCAGCATATGCTGCGACCGCAACTGGAGGTGTGATAGCGCTCATAACAGAGAAATAAACCGCAAATAAATGAGCAGACATAAGAGAAACACCTAAACCTAAAAGGGCTGGCACAGTTAAAACAACTGTTAGCATATATGCAGCAGCCACTGGCATACCCATTCCTAAGATAATACATACCACCATCGTTAAAACTAAAGAGATGAATAGATGCCCTTCTCCTATTGTCATTATAAGGCTTGTAAACTTGCCTCCAAGCCCCGTACTCATTATACCGCCAACAACAAGCCCAGCTCCTGCACAAGCACTGCTTACAATAACCCCTGTCATAGCCCCTTTTACCATCGCTCTGTATATTCTTCTTGGTCCCATACGAGACTCTTTTCTAAGCCAGCTAACTACTACCACCGCACCAATAGATGTAATTGCAACATAGGAAGGTGATCTACCTGCAATCAAAAAACCTATCATAACAGTAAGAGGAATCATAAAATGAAAACCTTTTTTAAGCACCTCCCCTACTTTAGGAACCTGATCAGCAGGAAGACCTTTCAAGCCTAACTTCTTCGCTTCAAGATGAACCATTATAGCTAAAGCAATATAATATAAGATACCTGGAAAGGCTGCTGCTGCACATATCTTGGCATAATCGATTCCAGCGACCTCTACCATCAAAAAAGCAGCAGATCCCATAACAGGTGGAAGAATGCTTCCACCTGTTGAAGCAACTGCTTCAACAGCACCAGCAAACTCTCTTTTGTAACCTAATCTCCTCATCATTGGTATAGTAAACGTCCCAGTTGTTACCACATCTGATGTTGGGGATCCAGAGATGGTTCCAAATAGAGCAGATGCAATAACAGCAACCTTAGCAGCGCCTCCGCTCGCCTTACCTGCGATTGCATTTGAGAGGTCAAAAAAGAAATCACCACCCCCTGATTCACTAAGAAAAGCACCAAATGTAACAAAAAGAAATACAAAAGTAGAAGAAACTGCTACAGGAGAACCCAAAATACCATTCACTGTATAGCACATCTCATCAACAAACTCAGATATTGACAACCCTCTATGATTAAAAGTCCCTGGAATATACGGACCTAAAAATGTATATGCAGAAAGAAGAGCAATAACAATAGCCAAAGCAGGACCTAAAGTGCGTCTAACAGCTTCAAAAGTAAGAATAATAAAGGCTGCTCCAAATAAGAAATCAAGAAGGGTTAGAGGATCTGCCATAGGAAATCTTCCAAGGACATGTTCTCTAAAGAAGAAGTAATAAGCACCAACAGACGCACCTATTAAACCTAATATCAGGTCATAGAACGGGATTCTGTTTTCTATCTTTTTTTTGGAAACAGTATAAGAAGTGTAGGCGAGAAAAAGGATAAAACCCATATGGATAGCGCGATGGATAAGGGGATCAAGACGACCAAAGAGAGCAGCCCAAAATTGATAACATGAAAGAAGAAAACATCCAATCGAGACTACTTTAGCGTGGGCACCAGACAATTCCCTTTTCAGCCCTTGAGTGAGAACAAAAGATATAAGCCCTCTTTTATCTTCCTTCCCCTTATCCATCATGATCGCTATTTATTTAATGACACCAATCTCTTTATAATATTTCAGCGCACCAGGATGAAGTGGAACATCACCCACTTGTGCCATACCTTTAGCATTCAATGCTTTTAAAGCTCTATGAACCTTTGCAAGATAGGAAAGATTCTTATGTATAGCCTTGGTTATGGTATAAGCAACATCTTCTGGCATCTTTGCTGAACAAATGAGAACTACTGATGCACTCACAGTCGGAATATCCTTATCAATAAAGTTATAAGCAGAAGCAGGAATGACATCAAGTTTTAGGCTTAACTTTTTTGCTACCTTTTTCCTTATATCATCTCTTATAGGAAGCAAACATAATTTATGAGTAGTAGCAAGCTCTTTTATATGAGATGAAGGCACCTGAATAACGTTGCTTATAGCCTCTATACGCCCATCCTTTATTAAAGGAAAGGAAGGCCTCATAGCAAGAAAATTGACCTGTCCACCCCATTTCTTTATATCATTATATATTATTCCATAACCAGCCAAGATATTCTTTCCAACAATCTCCATATAAGAACCTTTGGTATTCATAGAAACCTTTAAAGGATATTTCTTGGCTTTTATCTGAGCTATATCTGTTATCCCAGATTTTTTAAGGATTACAAAATGATACATAGCCCTGCTGTATAAAATCGTGATAGCCCTAACATCTTTATAAGGTTTCTTAAATGGTTCTGTGCCGTTTATAGCAGCTTTAGCAATACCAAGATGGACAATACCTAAATCAGCCTTCCCACTATTAACCCTTATAGCATTTGCGCCATCGCGGCCAGGTTGTAAAGTAAATACAGTATTTTTTTCAAGTTTTCTAATGCATTCTCCTACTCCCTGACCAATTGCAGCCCATGCTCCGCCAACAGAACCAGCAGTAAGGGTGATATTAAGCTTAGCTGCACTTGCTGGAATCGCCAAAAGAATTACGAGAAAAAAGATTGCCAAAAAACTAAACCCTCTTTTCATAACCTACCTCCTTTTTATGGTTTGTTTTTTACCTTATCTTCTATAAGGCAAAAGTTAAATAATTTAAATAATATGGATACCTGAACCTATGTTTGTTACCCTCAAAAGGGTGCTAAAAACAGAAAGTAATGTAAGTTTCCCTGTTACCCCCTTTATTGGATTTCGTCTTTTTATCTCTATCATTGTGCCACCACTTTTTGCCATGATCTCAATAATTGATTCATCAAGCGAAGGATCAGCAATAAGAACAGAGCGAGTTTTATCCATTCCAATCCCAGCTAAAGCTAACGTTGCATGAGAATTCACATTTCTTGGGAATTGACTGCATACCCCTCTTACAGGACCATCATAAATCACTCTTTTTTCTTTAATAGTTAAAGGATCTATATTAGAAGCAGAAAAATCGAGATTTTTAGGATTTTTGTGCATAGTAATTGTAACTTCTTCCCATATATCCTTGCCATCAATTATTCCATCCAATCCTACAAGAGCTCCATGAGGTATAAAAAGGGAACTGTTATACCTATTACAAGTATCAAGCAATCTTTTTTCCAGATCCTGATCTGCCATTGCCGTTACTGACATGATCATAAAATTGCACTTTGATAAAATAAATTCACCCCATTTTTTTACAACATCAGGATGAGAAGATTCTAATACTAAATCAGGGGATTTCCTCTCAAATTCCTCCATCTTTTCCAGTACAACATCCTCTGGTAGAGCTTTTAACTTTTCTTGATCAATATCATGAACAAAAGCAATCTCTATCGGAAGCTCTTTATTTTTGTTAATCTCTTCGTAGATAAATGAACCAATTCTGCCTAACCCAATAATCCCTATCCTCATCTCTTTTCCTCCTCTATAAAGGCGCGCTTAATGGGTGGAGGGGTTTGCTCACTCCTATCATAAACAATTATCTCACCATCTATTATGATTACTGATATGCCTAAAAGATTTCCTAAAGATAGGGCTTCAAGATGACTGTTTCCCTCTGAGCCTTGTATCTTTCCCATAATGACTATATCAGCTGGTTTTCCCTCTTTAATAAAGCCTGTATCAAGAGCATGAGCTATAGCAGAGTTTCCTGTAGCCATACAGATTGCAACCTCTGGTGAAATTTTAGGAATTGAGGCTACATAAGCAAGTATACGAAGCAATCCCCGAGGGGTAACTCCTGTACCACTTGGAGTATCTGTACCTAAAATGATTTTATCAAGTAGATTCAAACCTATTGCCTTTTCAATCACCTCTTTTGCAAAAGGGAAATTACCACAATAAGAGATCTCCATATAAAATTGACCAGACTCGACTATCTTTATCATATCATTTCTGCTCATAGGAATAGGACCACCATTTATATGACCTACAATATCAGGTTTGATATTAAAGATTACATCAGCACCGGCAGGCCTACTCACTCCAGATCTTGAAACACCACCTGAATGAATTTTAATGATCATTTCTCTTTTGGTTGCCCATTCTCTATATTTTTTCGCTTCATCCATCCTTTCATCATAAGGGAAAAATATGAACTTGAGATTTTTGCAATCTGCCTTTATAAGATCATCAAAATCATTTTCCTTTAATCCTGGTGCTAAAATAAGGGTTCCTGCCTCAACCTTTACTCCTGAAGGTCTGTATCTTTTGTAACATGCCCTGGAAAGGATAGCTAAATATTTAAACAACACAGGATCAGGCTTCTCTAATGGCAACCCTGGCAAATGTAGTTCCCCTGCTGATACCATCCTTGTGATACCACCATGCAAATATCTGCTGATCCAGTTGGTACTATTTTGGACAGGGGTAAAATCACCAAAAACAGGGTGAACATGGCTATCAATCAAGCCTGGGGTAACCAAAAGAGAATTTGCATTAATAATAATATCAGCGTCTTTTTTATCTGTTCCTATCTCTGCTATTAAACCATCCTCAATATAAATAGTTTTTGCAGAACTGATAGGATCTCTTATATCACCAGTTACAATAGTGCCAATGTTATGGATAAGAATACTCTTTTTTTGCATTTTTTATCTTTTTAACTCCTCTAAAAGTGTTAGCTTTCTTTTATGGCCACCAAGTTTGTAGTAGACATCCTTTGTCATTGTGTATTCAATTGGGACTACCATAGCAGGAGATGGCACCCATGTAAAAGAACGCCATTTTATCTTTGAAATATCAACCATAAAGTTTATTCCACCACCAGGGAGAACAAATGCCTTTACACCTCCAACAGAAAGAACAACTTCTCCATTATGAAGAGCTTTTGTTAAAGCAATAGGATTTTGAGTAATCCCTGCTCTTGCAGAACCACCTGCACCACCCATATAAATGGCAGAGACAAGGGAAGCCTCCCTGTTTTCATAGATCCACTTCCTTACCCTTTCCGCCTCTGGTGGTACATCTACCTTTACAAATTCCTTTTTTTCATTTAATTTTAACATTGCTACTTTAGTACCTGTTACCTCAAGAACAAGAACTCGCATGCCAGGAAAAAGTTTATCAGGATCAAAATCAGCAATCGCATCAACAGGATCCATTACCTTTGTTCCACCCCATCCATCACCATGTTCTCCAAAATAACGACCAGGAGTAGCATAGGTGCCAGGTGGTTTGATAGATGTTGGAGAAAATCCCATAAGTTTGCCAACATGGCTTTCAGAGAAAAGCCCAGTGATATCTGCATCTAAAATAATAACCTCATCAGCTATTCCCTTTAACATTGGACCTGCCATACCCATTATTGCTGCACCACAAGCCACTTTCATATTATCACTTTTAACACCATCGATTATCGGAGGCTTCCCAATCTCAAGTAATAGAGAAGCTCCCCCTTCTACCATCAACTCAAATTCTTCAAGATTTGCTATATTCACCATAAGACGGGTTAACTCTACCTTGTTCTTCCCTTTCATCAGATTGATCCCGCCTATACTTATCATCTTTGAGCCATACTGTTCTGTTGTCACATGCCCAACAACCTTTCCTTTATGTTTAACAGGCGCTGTTTCATTGCCAATGAATCTTTCAGTATCGATTTTAATAACCATTGAACTATAGGTAAGAGGCGCCTCAGTTACTACAGTAACAACATCTACATCATCTCTTTTTTCCATCACAGCATAAGGAGCAGGTATATAATCAGGATAAGTTGTCCCAGCACCTATTCCTGTTATAACAGGATGGCTAATAATAATTTCCTGGCGGATCTCTTGCATAGAAGGGGGAGGAGGAATTACAAGGGACCTGGTAGGAACAAGTTCATCTCCTTTTCTGATATATCTTTGACATGCTCCTGTGAACCCATCCTTGATCCTACAACCAACTGGGCAATGTTCACAAACAATCTCATCATCTGAAATCAAATCTGGCAGAGAAATAGCCTGATTTGGGCATAGGTTCATACATAAAGAACAGCTAACACATTTTGCAGTAAAAATTGGTTTTTTATCTTCTAAAACAACAGCATTAAGAGGACAATTTTTTTCACAAGTTCCACATCCTGTGCATAGTTCAAGATTTATCTTCACTTTTCTCCCTCTTTCTTTTTAATGCCATATATATCTTTTCTGCTGTGATAGGAATAGATGTAAACCTTATCCCTGTTGCATCATAAATAGCATTAGCAACAGCTGCCGCAACAGGTATCAAGGTTGGCTCACCAATCCCTTTAGCCCCATAAGGTCCAACAGGATCCAATGATTCAATGAAGAGAGGCTTTATCTTAGGGGTATCCATGGAGGTAGGGATAAGATAGTTTACAAGATCAGGATTAGCAACTTTACCATCTTTATACAGAATCTCCTCCATAATCGCATATCCAATCCCTTGCATAACACCACCTATAACCTGTCCCTTTGCACCATTAAAATTTATTACCTTTCCAATATCATGTGCGGCAACATAATTGAGTATAGTTACCTCACCAGTCTCAGGATCTACTTCAACTTCAGCAAAATGAGCTGCTAAAGGATAATTTGCAGATATATCACCGTAAAAATCATTTTCAGCTGAAATTCTTACCCTACCCGGATCAAAGATACCCCTTGCAAAAAGGGACTCCCTTCCTTCATGAGTATGAAACCACTCTGTAAACTCTTTAAGATCGTACTCTTTTTTATCTGTTTTTATTTTTCCATCTTCAAGCCTTATTTCAGAATCAGGAACATTAAGCCAGACAGCAGCTTTTTTGGTTATCATATCCTTTAGTTTTTTTGCAGCAATGCGAGTAGCATTTCCAGCAAGAACAGTGGTTTTTGTTGAATACGGTCCAAGAACAAAAGGAGATATTTCTGTATCAACTTGGGCAACTTTTACTGAAGAGATTGGAACGCCAAGTTCTTCAGCTGTTATCTGAGCTAAAACCGTGCGAATACCTTGACCCAATTCTGATTCACCTGAAAAAACAACAATAGAACCATCCTCATGTAAACGAATCATTGTTTCTGAACCATCCCAGTCGAGAGCCCCTCTATTCCCTGAAACATGGATCATGCAGGCAACCCCTCTACCATGCATCTTCCCATTTTTGTTTTTATCCTTTTCCCATCCTATCTCTTCCGCACCTTTGATTAAACATTCCTCAAGACCTGAAGAACGAATATGCCAACCATGAATAGTTATATCCCCTTGATGTATAATATTTTTCAGCCTCAATTCCACTGGATCCATATTTAATTTTCTTGCTAAGATATCCAAAAGAGACTCCTGGGCAAATGTAATCTGGGGATTACCATACCCACGGTAAGCAGATGATGGGACTTTATTGGTATAAACAAGATATGCCTCTGT
>JAFDIG010000067.1 GCA_019308145.1 Deltaproteobacteria bacterium
TGACCATAGTTTTTCCCACTCATCCATATCCTCTATCTTTCTTAAAGTAAGAGGATTTTCTTCTTTAAATGATTCAAACAATAGATCAAGATGTTCAGATGCTTCTTTTTTTGTTCGGCCAATGCTTACAAAAAATATAACCGATCCACCAGGGGAACCAAGGCCTTTTAATTCAAACCCTATATTTGCTGTTTTTTCTTCCATAAATTCCATGAAAAGTGGGATAGGTCGTTTTTCCCAATACATCCTTTGTACACCTTTTGCAAGGCGATCCAAATCATCATATATAGCATATCCATAAGCATAACTAAAAGCTGGCACAAGCCTCATCCTGATGTTTGTTATAACCCCAAAGATGCCATCTCCACCTGCAAATATTTTTGTAAGATCATTGCCAGCAATTCTTCGCATCCCTTTTGTTCCTGTTTCAACAATCTCACCAGTTGGAAGAACTGCTTCAACTCCTAAGATATAATCAGCAGGTTTTCCAATGCTTGCATCTATGATATGGGCTGACGTATTATTTGATACCAAGCCTCCCATAGAGGCAATAAGCCTGCTTCCAGGGGCAAATGGGAGAAAAAATCCTTTGCTGATAAGCTTTTTTGATACATCATTGCAGATAAGACCAGGACCACACTCAAAATAGTTAAGCGACTCATATATTTGAAAATGGTTAAGCCTTCTTGTCATAATGACAATCCCTGGCAGATGCACCTGTAAATGATGTGCCAGACCCTCTTATATATACAGGGATGTCATGCTCATTAGCATATATCAATATTCTGCTTATTTCATCCTTGTTAGCTGGCATTACAACTAAATAAGGAAGATTTTCTCTTTCTGCTTCATAAGGAAAAACATCCATTGAGCTTTTTATACGCTCAAATAAATTTGTAGATATATACTCTTTAGAGACGATTTTTTCTATATCAGAAGCCAGCTTATCAATATCCAATTTTTATCCTCCACTTTTTTATTTAAAAATGGCTACTTTATTCTTTTTATTTCTTTCAAAAAGGAGTTTCTTTAAAATAGCAAATAATTTATTCTGTAATAAGATGGAATATATCAGATATACTATTTTGCCTATCTAAATCAAGGATTTTTTCTATCAGCTTATCGCTCTTTTTTAAAAAGGAAGGTCTTTTGCTAAAAGAGAGAGCCTGTTTAAATTTATCAATAGATTCCTCTCTTGTTAAAGGTTTTTGAGGGCTTCCTTTTAAACCGTCTACTCCGAGTGTAAAAATCCTGCCATATTTATCTTTTATTATTACATTTGCCCATGAGATATCGTTTTCTTTTCTACTTGGTTCCACAATTACCTTTACTTTTTTTGCGAGGTTTATAATTTCTTCATTTTTTATATTTTCTTCAAGGAAATCCTCTAAAAAGACCTTCCCTTTACTTAAAGCCACAGCAAGTGTATAAGGTATGCTAAACTGTGCATCAACTTGAGGATTATCTCTAATCTCAAAAGGAGCTCCTACCATATCAGCAACCATTTTAGATGTATATACAAGGATCTCTTCAATTGATGATATATCTATATGGAATTTGTTTCTTATATTTATTGCAGCCTCTATTGCTGCATGTGTCATACGGCAGGAAGGATATGGTTTTAAACTTAAGTCCATTATCCCAAAATGGTTACCTAAATCTTTTGTAACCCTTTCAGGAGCGTATTTTCCTTTTTCATAAAGGTTAAAAAAGCCATATTCACCTTCAAAAACGTTTTTACTTCCTGTTACACCAAGATTTGCAAGAGCGCAACTAAAGACAGCTGCCTTAGCTGAAAATCCTGGTTGCATCCTTTTAGTAAGCCCCCCATCGATTAAACATTGAGCATTGCCAGCGGTTTGACTATATACAATACCAAAGGAATTTAATAACTTTTCTCCTTTTAATCCATAGAGTTTTGCAGAAGTAGCTGTTGCCCCAAAAGAACCAAGAGTAGCGGTTCTTATCCAAGAAAGAGGGGTTTTTATTGCAGAACCCAATCTGCAAATCATATCAACACCTAAAGTGATAGCAGTAATAAAGGCTTTGCCATCAACATCTTTTTTGTCTTCTGCAACAGCCAAAGCAGCAGGGAGCACGGAGACAAAGGTGTGAAGAGCTCCCCCATCTAAGGTGTCATCAAAGTCAAGGGCATGCATCATAACTGAATTTGCAAGAGCTGCTTCAGGTGGGGATGTTTTTGTGCCATAAACCATAATTGTTGATATAGGTGTTTTATTCCATCTACTTATCAGATTAATAATCTCTTTTACCCCTGGAGCATTACATCCTGCAATTCCAACACCTATGGTATCAAGAATAAAGACCTTTGTCCTTTCTACAACTTCAGATGGTAAGCTGTTAAAATTTGTTTTATCTATATGCTCAGTCAATCTCTTTATCAGATTCATCTTTAACCTTTTTTTCTGTTAATGTGATTTTAGAAGCTATCTTACCTTTTATTAAATTTTTAAGAAATTGAGGAGATTGATATCCCATACCTAAAAGAAATATAATAAAACCTATAAGGTTGTGTTTGTAGCCAGGGATTATAAGGGAAAGGGCGCTTATGAATAAAAGCAATCTTACCAAAATTGGTAGTTTTTTCCCCCAATAGTTTTGTAATGCAATTGCAAGAGCAAAAACCCCAAAAAAGGCTGATAAAGATACCCATGCTATCTGAAAAAAATTTCCAGTTAAAAGTAAAGCAGTATTGTAAACAAAGATATAAGGCAGTATAAATATAACAATAGCTAATCTGCAAGCAGTAAGAGCTGTTTTCATCATAGGGGAGTCAGCAATGCCCGCTGCGACAAAAGCATCAGGAGCCATAGGAGGGGTAATCCCTGCTATTACAGAGAAATAGAAAACAAAAAGATGAGCAGCAAGAGGATATACGCCCATCTTTATTAAGGCAGGTACAACCAAAATAGCAAGAACAATGTACGCTGCAACAGGGGGAACTCCCATTCCCATAATGATGGATGCTATCATTGTAAAGAAAAGAAGCAAAAAAAGATGTCCATGGGAGAGTTGTATAAGCAAAGAAGACATCATAAGACCAAGCCCTGTTAAAGTAACCATACCAACAACAATACCACCTAAAGATAATATTGCCACAACAGGGACTGCAGTAAGAGCCCCTTTTTCTAAACCTCTTATTAATTGTTTTATAGGGAGTCTTCTACTTCTAAGTATAACAACAATTGGAACACTAACATTAGTCCAAAAAGCAGCCCTTGTTACAGAAACCTTGGCAACGCCAAGAAAATAGATTAAGATTATAATAGGAATTAAAAAATGCCATCCATTTTTTAAAACATCTTTAAGTTTGGGAAGCTCTTTTTTGGGTAAGCCCTTTAGCCCAATCTTTTGAGCCTCTATATCTATCATTAAGAATAATCCTAAATAATATAATATTGCGGTTAAAGTAGCTGCCTTAATGATAGTAAAATAACTAACACCTAATATCTCCATTATAATAAATACAGCACTTCCCATTATTGGGGGCATTAAAAGACCGCCAGCACTTGCAACTGTCTCAACAGCTCCTGCAAAATAAGGTCTATAACCTGTTTTTTTCATTAAAGGAATTGTTATCTGGCCTGTACCAGCAACATTAGCAGTGCCACTTCCTGAAAGCATACCAAAAAGAGAGCTCGCAACAACCGCTACTTTAGCAGGTCCACCTCTTACATAACCAAAAAGGCTATATGCCAAATCTATGAAAAAGTCTCCCCCACCTACCTCTCTAAGTAAAGCACCAAAGAGTATAAAAAGAAAGATATATGTGGAGGATATACCAGCAAGCATACCAAAGATTCCATCTGTAGTTATAAACATGCTTGATACGATTCTCTCAAAACTATAATTCTTATGAGCAAATATATCAGGCATGATTTCACCAAAACGAGCATAGATAAGCACAAGCACCGCTACAGATGGAAAAGCCCATCCCAAGGCACGCCTTGTTCCATCAATCAAAAGTACGATAAGGATAGAGCCCATTATAAGTTCATATAAAGGGGGCTCCATCCCTATCTGGCCAACTTTTTTAAACCATGTAAAAAGCACATAAAAGCCTATAAAGAGGATTATGGAGGCAAAGATGATACCGTCCCAGGTTAACCTATCTTTTGGGCTTTTCTTTCTAAATGGATAAACAAGAAATATCAGAATAAAGCCAAGAGTTACGTGAGGAACTCTCTGGTTCATTGCTGTAAGCTGAAATATTCCAGTATATAACTGAAAAATACTCATGCCTACAGCAATAAAACGAACAAGATTAGCTTGCCATCCATGAAGAATCTTTTGACGAGAACTTACTGGTTTTGATGCTTCATGTTCGCCGCTATATTTTGCCTCCATATCTCTATCCTTATTTTTTTATTTTAGTTGATCCCTTTTCGCCCAGACACCCTTTTCTTTGTAAAATTTTATTGCGCCTGGATGATATCCTACCGGAACAGAGGTATAACCTTTAAAAGCACTTTCAGGGGTATATTTCTTTGCCATAGGATGTATTGCATTTTTTTCTTCTGGATGATCATAAACCGCTTTCATTATTTTATATACAAGATCAGCAGGCAAATCAGCCCTGCAGAGCCACATTTGTGGAAGTGTATAAGTATGGACATCTTTTGTTATACCTTTATATGTATTTGCAGGAATTATCAAAGGCTGAACATTTGGGAAAGCAGCTTGTAGCTTTTTTAATGCCTCTGGCTCGGTTTCTAAAAGCCGTATAGGAACATCTCTTGCTAATTCCATTACTGCTGCTATTGGATATCCAGCTGCAATAACACCAGCATCAATAGTATTATCTCTTATTCCTGTAATAGTCTCTGAAAATGATAGATATTTAGGTTTGAAATCCTTAAATGTTAATCCCCATCCTACTTTTAGATGTTTTTTAGAATAGATATTTAAGGTAGCACTACCAGCTGGGCCAACACCAATGGTTTTCCCTTTAAAATCATAAACAGATTTAATAGAAGAGCTCTTCCTTACAATCCAATGGGTATCACTTGTGTGGCCAATTGCAACAAGTCTAACCTTATTTACATCCATTCCCTGTTTTTTTAAGTCAGATAATGTTCCCATACATGCAAGTCCCATATCCATCTTTCCACGAATAAGAAGACGTGCATTTTCTGTTGATGCTGCGGTTGACTCTGCTGTTACCCTAACCCCTGGAACATATTTATTTACCAAAGCAGCAAAACCTGCTCCAAGGAAGTAATATGTTCCAGCAGGGCTACCAGTTCCAAAGGATAAAAATTTTATTGCATAGGAACTTCCTGTTACCCCTAAAGTTAATGTAAAAATCATAAGGAATACTAATATTATCTTTTTCATATATTTCCCTCCTTTCTCTTTTAATGTTTACGATTTAAAGTTCTTGTACAACAATAGTAAAACCTGATGGAAATTTACTAAAATACATTGGAAAGGTTCGGCTTAACTCTTTTCCTGGTTTAATTACAGGTGGTTTTCCCTTTCTTGGATAAAATCCTCCACTAGATGGACCTTCAGATAAAAAGATTTTAACTCTAAATCTTTTTGGCTCTTTAGAAATGTTTTTTATCCCTATTTTGATATGTAATCTGGGAGCACCTTTGTACTTTTTGATAAAATAAGAAACGCTTGTAATCTTTGCGCTTGAACAAACATCGTAGGTTATCGCAGCCCCTGTTTTAGCTTTCCCGCTTGTAGTTGCACAGCTTGCAAGGATAATACTGCCAATAAAGAGAATCAAAATCCCTAAAATGATGGTTAACTTGTTTTTCCTTTGCATAACATCCTCCTTTCTTTAAAGTTTGTTGTAAAAACTTTTGAAATGATTTTATTTGCTTTTACTTAAAAATAGATTAAGATATTTTTATAATTAATGTGCATCCAAAAAATATGAATGTAAGAGCAATTTTATAAAATAACCCTATCGCTTTTTTTCTACCTCTACTATACCATTGTCACCATCAATACGGATGTAATCACCTGTCTCTATAACCTCTATTGGATCTTTATCAAGTCTATCAACAAGTGGTATTCCAGCCATAATAGCTGCTTCCACAACAGGAGGATTTGCAAGTTGGTTTATCATACCTTTTGGAGCTGTGCCTATCCTTTTCATTTCAGGAATCCTCATTGCAGTACCTGTTCCTCCTTTTGCTGATCTAAAAACAAGAATAACATCTTTAACATTTTTACCATGAAGATCATGTACTGCAGAGACAACCTCTCCAGTTTGATAGTTAACATCGCTAAAAAAACTCATTGATTCTTTTGAAACAAGGGCAATTCCTTCTGCCTTGCCTTCTGTACCATGTCCTTTTAGTATAATCTTTTCCATAGCTTACTCCTTTAACTCGCCAGCAATGGCGGATTCAATACAAACAGGGATTGATCTAAAAATTGGTTGCATACCATATCCTACAAGATAATGGGCATACTTTATATCAGGTGTAAGCATACGTTTATAACCAAGCACCTCTGCTACATATCTTGGGGTCATCCATAAAACACAAGATCTATATGCAATCTTTCCCCCAGCATCCTCAATAGCCTTTGCATATCCCATCTCTTCTATTATATGTTTGAATTTTGGTGTTGTATTTACCCAAAAGGCTACGTCAGGATGGATTTTTCTGCCTTTTAATAACTCAACGATCTCCTCTAATTCATCCACTTCTACTTGCGGACAACCTATTATGACAAGATCAAGTTTCTTATCCTTTACAGGAAAGTAATTATACATCTCATCAAGATTTTCTCTTTTTACTACCAATTCTTTTAATGGTTTTTTCCCTCCAAAAGCATCATTTAATGTTGGAGCTTCAGGAGTGGAGCCAACTATATGATACATCCCCATAGTGCCATAAGCCATCAATGCACCATCAAAGCGTCTACGTGCCCCTTCTTTTATATTCTTTGGGAGACCATCAAAAACTGGTATCATCCCATATTCCCTAAGCTGCATCCCAACATAATAACCAAGAGCATCCCAATCAGTTAGATTTTTTAGCTCTGTATCTACCCTCACTAAAACTTTTCCTAATCGATTTTCATCAAGATGTAATCCAAACTTTGGGGTTTTCCCAGTTAATGAACACATAAGTCCTGTTCCAACACCTGCTACATTTGTCCTTGCACCTAAAACCGAATTAACATACATTGCTAAATTGCTACCTCCCCAGTGGCAATGTTCGCCAAAATTAGGGAGTTCAATACATTCCTCTGAGATGCATGTATAAGCAAGATAGCCGCCTAATTTTCTATATGCCTCAATTAAGCGAAAGGTTTTTTCTGCATCCTCTTCTCTTAGATTTATATCCTTCCACCATTCAGGCATATCACTTGGTCCCATTATAGCAATGCATCTGAATTTTGCACCTTGGGCAGCAAAATCTTCAACCATTTTCAATCCAACCTCGTGATGCATAGCTATGCTACAATCCTGCCATGAGGAGCGAATATCAACAAACTCTTTAGCCCCAAAAAAATCACCCATCTTTATCAAGTATTCTATCGCCTGTTTAGCTGGCTTGCCAAACTCACCTGCTAACATTGCTTTTTCTTCTTCATTTAAATTCATTACTTTACCTCCTAAAGTACAAAAGGGATTATTCCCCTGTAATATAAACACCCTGAGATATCAAGGTGCTTTTAAGCTTATCTACATCAATTCTTCTTAAAAGTTTATTATCATGAATTGATAATGCTGCTGCAACTCCTGCTGCTTGTCCTATCGCCATACAAGTAGGCTGATTCCTGGGGGCAACCTGAGTAGCTGCTTCATGTGTGAGAGAGATACATCTTCCTGCAAGTAAAAGCCCTTCAATATCTTTAGGTATAAGCGAGCGATAAGGGATATGAAATGGAGCTGTTTCATCTTTTACCCTTCCCCTGGCAATTCCGTCTTCAAATTCTTTTCCTCCTAAAAGATCATCCAGTGTTAATGTATACTCACCATGAAATCTTCTTGACTCTCTTATACCTACTTGCACTGGAGTTTGGTCTAGATATGCTTTATCCATCCCTGGGAGTTCTTTTTTTAAAAAAAGAAAGGTTTCATAAACCCTTTCACGCAAGGTCATCTCACAAAAAGAGAGATCAACAGCATCAACTACATTTTTGTTAAACATGTGAAGCCCCCATATCCACCACTGACCAGGCCTTACCATTTGGTTATATTTTTTAATATCTCCTTTTGGTGGCTTTGCTTTAAAGATTTTTAATGGGAATGGTATATCTTTAAATCTAAAATCAGGCTGAGATATATATCTTGGAGCTTTGCTAACAAGTTCTTTTAATTCAGGGTCTTTTGCTAAATATGCCCAAATCTTTTCATCATCAGCACCACCAATTGAAAAGATCATTGTTGCTGGCAAGGTATCCTCATCTAATCTTTGATCAAAATTAGCTCCAACGAAAAAAGCAACATCCCCATCACCAGTAGCATCAATGATCCTTTCAGCCATTATCACCTCCCTTCCTGATTTACTCTCAATAATAACCCCTTTTATAGTTTTATTTTCCTTTACTACACCAGTAATAAAGGAATGATTCCTGATAGTTACATTTGCTTCTTTTAACATTTGTGCCATAACAATCTTTGTAAGTTCAACATCAAACAATAGATAATTTGACCATGAAGGAACAACTGGATCAATATTTTTTAACCTTAATGCTTCATCAGGCAGAACAGTTCCGCCTAAATCGTTTAGGCGTTTTAGAAACTCAAGAGGTATGCCACCAATAAGGGGGAATGTTTCATCGTTATAAGGAGTAAGGTTCCTTATTGCCATTAGGTTTACCATAGAGGCAGTAGCCATCCCTCCAAGAAAGCCATATTTTTCAATGATGGTTACTTTACAGTTATTCCTTGCAGCAGATAATGCAGCCCCAAAACCAGCAGGACCTCCGCCACATACAACAACATCCTTTCTCTCTATTACTGGTAAATCTTTTTGAGATTCTCTCCAAATTTCCATAAAAAACCTCAAATGTTTAATAATCTTTTAGGGTTCTCTTTTATCATTATTTCTATTTCATCTATTGTTATTCCATTGTTTAATAGAATTTCTATGAATTCTTTAAAGCCTTCTATAGGATCAGGATTATCGATCTGTCCAAGATCTGTTGATAGTATTGTGTTTTTTACCCCTACCTCCTTTATATTTTTTATAATCACCAATGGATCAAGAGACCCTCCTATTTTTGTTATAGGATAAAAAGTCCTTTCAAAATAAACCCCATAATCTTTAATCTTTTTTTGTATTTTCTTATCCATCCAGGTGATATATAATTCAGGATGAGTAACCACCATCTTTTTAAAATCCATTTTGTTTGCTTCTATTGCTAAAACCTCTGTTTCAAAAGGGGATATATGCCCTGTGCCAAGTATGACATCTGCCTCTTTTACCATCTCAATTATCTTTATTACTTCTTTTTTTAGAGAACCATTTTTATTTAGAATAGTTATCCCTTTTGTAGCCTGGCTAAGTTTTCCTAAATGAGTATCACCTTCCCTTTTTTTCATCTTTTCTATATGATTTTTTGCTGAAACTGTTGGAAGCCATATAACCTTTGCGCCAGTGGCAACCCCAGCTTTGACTGCTTCAAGATTAAGTCCTCCTACTGATTCATTTAAGGTGACAGCTCCAAAAACAGAAATATCTTTTACTATCTTTTGGGTAACTTCTGCTATTTGAGAGGTTATAAGGGCATGACTTTTAACTACAACCCCTTTCATTTTGGCATCTTTTGCCTTTTTTGCTAAACTAATTACATCCAATTTTCTCTTAATAGTATCTGG
>JAFDIG010000068.1 GCA_019308145.1 Deltaproteobacteria bacterium
CCTGTTTGCTCCCCACGCTTTCGCGTCTCAGCGTCAGTATCGGGCCAGAGAGCCGCCTTCGCCACCGGTGTTCCTCCCAATATCTACGAATTTCACCTCTACACTGGGAATTCCACTCTCCTCTCCCGTACTCTAGTTGGGCAGTTTCAAATGCACTTCCACGATTGAGTCGTGGGCTTTCACATCTGACTTGCCCAACCGCCTACACGCTCTTTACGCCCAGTAAATCCGAACAACGCTTGCACCCTCCGTATTACCGCGGCTGCTGGCACGGAGTTAGCCGGTGCTTCCTCTGGTGGTACCGTCAAGTATAAAGGGTATTAGCCTTTATACCTTTCTTCCCACCTGACAGAGCTTTACGACCCGAAGGCCTTCATCACTCACGCGGCGTTGCTGCGTCAGGGTTTCCCCCATTGCGCAATATTCCCCACTGCTGCCTCCCGTAGGAGTCTGGACCGTGTCTCAGTTCCAGTGTGGCTGACCATCCTCTCAGATCAGCTAACCATCGTTGCCTTGGTAGGCCATTACCCTACCAACAAGCTAATGGTCCGCGAGCCCATCATCAGGCAATAGCTTGCAAGCAGAGGCCATCCTTTTCTCACTGATACCTGAGTATCTGTGAGCTTATCCGGTATTAGCACCCTTTTCAGGATGTTATCCCGGTCCTGATGGTAGGTTACTCACGTGTTACTCACCCGTGCGCCACTTTACTCACCCCCGAAGGGGCTTTCTCGTTCGACTTGCATGTGTTAGGCACGCCGCCAGCGTTCGTCCTGAGCCAGGATCAAACTCTCAAATTCAAAACTGACAAAAATACTGGTTTAATAATAAACCAGTTTTTTTAAAAAGGACCCAGCTCTTTTGCTACCTAGTTTTCAAAGAACAATTCCAAAAGACAAACATCAATTATATATATAATTTTTTCTTTGTCAAGAAAAAATTATAAAAAATATTATTTAATTTAAAGCTGTCCTTTTTATTTGTACATTATATATTATAATAGATTTTTTGCAGATGTCAAGGATTTTTGCTTAAAGGATCACTATTTTCCCTTTAAAAAGCTCTCTACTTTTAAACCTGTAATTCTTTAATATTTAAACATATTTCAATCAAATAGAAGAAAATAATGAATTTTTTAATCTTGACATCTACTATTTTTTATATAGAATTGATATAGATAATAAAGGATCTTAAAAAAATTTAAGGAAAATGAAAAATAAATTTAATCTTTTTAAATCAGTTATTATATTTCTTTTAGTAGTATTGACTTTTTTCTTTCAACCAAATTCTCTATCTGCAATAGAGACAGCCCCAAGGATTACTGATAGGGAGATCATAGAAGCATTAACAAGGATAGAGATAAGGCAAAACAATTTAGAAAAAGAGATCGCCCAGCTAAGGGTTGATATGAACGAACAGTTCAGAAAGATAGACAAGCAATTTGATAGAATAGACAAGCAATTTGATAGAATGGATAAGCAATTTGATAGAATGGGTAAGCAATTTGATAGAATGGTAAATATAATATCTGCCATAGTAATAGCCTTTTTTGGAATAGTAGCAGTAACAATTGGTTTTGCTCTATGGGATAGGCGCACAATGATAAGACCTTTTGAGGCAAAGATTAAAGAATTAGAGCAGACAGATACTAAACTTATTAATGCTTTAAAAGAGCTCGCTAAAGATAATAAAAGATTAAACGAGGTGTTAAGAAATTTGGGAATTTTGTAATTTTTTAGCTATGAAATTTTTTCCTACCTATGAAATTTTTTCCTATTAATTTTTTTTAAATTTTAAAATAAATCCCCTTTTTTAGGATTTTTTACTAATAAAATAACTTTTTAAATGATTAATTTAGGCATACATCTTGCTTTATCCTAAAAAAGGAGGTGTAATATGTCTCTTGGCTATTTTAATAATAAAAGAGGGGTAACCTTTACAGAGTTAGCAGTAGTGGTAACCATCCTTGGCATTATGGGAGTTTTAATGATCCCTGGTATTGGCAACTGGTTACGCCACTATCGTTTAAGAGGAGCAGCAAGTGATATGGCATCAAAACTGCAGGCAGCAAGGATGGAAGCAATTACCAATAGATTTGACTATAGGGTAACGGTTACAACTTCATCTAACTTTCCTGGGGGTAAATATGTAATAGAACGACATTCCGGAGGAGTCTGGAGGCCTGCTAATACAATAGCACCTAATGGAACTGTCTCAATGAATGAATATAAAGATGTAAGAATTGCTTCTGTAAATGGAGCAAACCCTATAATATTTAGCCCTAACGGCACAGTTAACAATTCGTCAACTATTCAATTTATAAACAGAAAAAATGAGAGTAGAAGTGTTAATATAACCATAGCAGGCCGAATAAGGGTACCATAAAAAGTAAATGAATTTATTATATTGCATCATAATATAGATTACAAATTGATTGGATATAAATTCGAGCTTTTATAACCTTATTAGTATTAAAAGAGTTTCACATTTATAAGAGAAATATCATAAAAGGTGCTTATCATGAAAAAGATAAAGAATAAAAAAGGTTTTACTTTATTAGAGATTTTAGTTGCATTAACAATACTTTCTGTTGGATTGCTTGGTTTGGCTTCTTTGCAAATTGTTGCAGTCAGATCCAACAGTTTTTCTCTACAGCTTTCAACTGCTACCATCCTTGCTCAACAAAAGCTTGAAGAATTCAAACAAACTCCTTATGCGAACATAGCAAGTGGAAGCGATACAATATCATCTCAAACAGGTACAGGTGCGGTTGCAACTTTAGGTATAACGTTTAATAGACAGTGGACTGTTAGTGATAATACTCCTGTTGCTGATTCTAAACAGGTTGATGTAACAGTAAGTTGGACAGGGATAGATGGGAAGAGTCATTCAGTAACTTTAAGTAGCATATATGCAAAGAGATGATGGATATTCTTCTGCCTTTTTGGATAGATATGAGGGACAATTCACGAACTGCCCCTAATGGGACTAAAATGTAGGGGAATTTCATCACCATAGTATTAGGATACAAGAGGGTTGAATATAAAAACCGACCCCATTTTTAGAAATAGCGATGTTTTAAAAAGGAGCTTTTAAAATGAATATACAAAACCAAAAAGGTCTTACCCTTATAGAGTTAATGGTAGCCTTAGTCCTTGCAACATTAGTTGTAGGAGCGGTTTATAATGCCTTTATATCCCAGCAAAAAGCATATACCATTCAAGAGCAAGTAGCAGAGATGCACGCAAATGCCAGGCATGCTTTAGAGATGATAACAAGGGATGTAAGAATGGCAGGTTTTGGGGTGCCAGCAGGGAATCCCTATGTATTTAAAAGCACACAGGATGTTGTAAATACTGGCTCAACAGATTTAATAACTATTTGGGCTAATATTGGAACAGTAGCAGAGGTAACAGTAGATAAAAATAGTGGTGATACCTGAATTCATATCAGTACAGTAGCAGGTCTTGCTAAAAATGATATAGTAAATTTTATAAACCCAAAAGATAATACTCTTGTAAGTGGGCCTCATACTATTACGGCAGATCCAGCATCAGGAGCAGATCCAAGAATAGGAATAAACCCTGGGCTTAGTAACCCTATAAAAAAAGGATATTTAGTCCATAAATCATATGTAAAAATTGAATACCGAGTTACCAATGTAAATTCAGATACTCCTGTGCTTCAACGTTCTTTAAACGATGGAAGTTGGGCGTCTGTTGCAGAAAATATCGAGGATATGCAGATCGCATACTTCGGAGATTTTAGTAGTGATGGAACAGCAAACTTTTCTGATCCTAATGATTGGACAAATAATCCTAATGCAAATTGGAGTAAGGTTAGGGGAATAAGGATACATGTTGTAGCACGCACAAGACGTGAAGACCCTGATTTAAAAGCAAAAGGAATTCAGCTTCCATCAATCCAGGCAGTAGAGGATGGTCCTTCACATCCTGATTCTAGTAATCCTTATGAAACACCATATCAAAGAAGAAGGCTTTTTACGTCCTTTATAAGAATAAGAAATGCAGGATTGTAAGAATAAAAAATCCTTTTTTAAGGGAGGATAAATAATGAAAATAAATAATAAAATAAAAAATCTCATCTCAAATCAAAAAGGGGCTGCTTTGGTTATTGCTATGATGGTAATGTTAGTTGCCACCCTTATTGGAATATATTCAATAAACATGAGTTCAATTGATACAAAGATAGCTGGGAACGAAAGGATGTTAAGTACTACATTTTTTGCATCAGATGGTGGGATAGAGCATTTTAAATCATTGATTGGACCGATGTTGGTAAATGCAAATCAAGGTAATTTAGCCACAAGTGCTACAATAGATTGGGATTTTTTGCTTGATGGAAGTTCAGGAAAACCAGCTGCTACTACCTCTAATCCTGAAGTGCTCTGGATTGACAGGGATATGGGAGGAGGCAGAAGATATCAGGTTTATGTTCGCAACAATAATGACGGAGGTGGAGTTACTGATGATACAGATGGATTCATTTGGGTGCGCTCTGTTGGTACAGAAAATAACAGAGGGACTACTGAACTTGAAGTTCTGCTTTATGCAAATGTTGACGGAGCAGGTGCTATAACAGGTTATTCAGCTCAGGAAGGAGCAGGAACAGGAAAAAATTATAACTCAACAGATGTCAATGAAATAGCAACAACAGACCTTGGAACAAATCAGTTCTCTGGGGTCTCGGTAAAATAAGGAGGCTATTATGAAATATATGAAATTATTCAATATGGTAGGGCTTGTCATCTTGCTCTCTTTTATTCTTGTTCTAAAACCTGCCAATATCTCTATAGCAGATCTAAGCATTACTGGTTGCGCAACAGGGGAAACTGGTGTTGTAAAGGAGTTTAATACAGAAAATTATGATTTCCTTAATTGTGAAGTAACAGATGAAGGGCATGTAAAACTTCTAACAGGACAACAGGCAATTGACCCTAATAATATTATAATTCCTTTTACGCAAGATGTTTATGTAACCTTTCTGATTGAAGGTGCTGGATATAGAAACCGTTTTGGCTGGTTTTTGGCAGAAGATGCTGAAGAGACACAAGGCCATCGTATGGTGCCTCCTGAAGATAGTCCAAAAAGACACTGGATATTTAGGGAAATAAAAGATGATGTTGGAAATGCTGAGTATCCATATCCAACAGATGGTCATCCAGCAAACGAAGGATATAGTGAGGGTTGTTGTTGGGGTGGTGATGGTGTATTAGAGGTCATTTACGATGAAAATGGCAATAGACATACCTGGCCTTATACTGAACAGGATCTTGTTAACTGGGGATATTCTCCAATAATGGATGGAAAAATCATGCCAAATGATATGAGGAAGCATCTTGGAAAATTTGCTGCTGGTACTGAAATCGTCTTTTTTATAACCAATAGATATGATGGTGTAAATAAAAGTGACTGGGATATGTCTGATGGAATATTTTATACAAAGGATAACTGGAATGTAAGAAAAGGAAGCTCTTCATGGGAATGGGAATATACAAGCGATACATGTTCATCTTATAATTATTATAAGAGGATCATGTTTAACCTAACAGCACCTGAAAGTGGGGGGATACCTTGCGGTACTGGTCTTTGTAGTGGTATGGGTAGCTGTTGCTGTGGATGGCTTCCAGGAAGTGCAAGAGATAGATTAGCTGCTGGGGTATATGGAGAGGTAATTGAATATAGTGATGACGATTATGTGGATAAGCTACAAAAATATACTAATCCAAACTCAGTTGGTCATTCAACTTATTCACATATTATTGTTGGTGCTCCTCAAGGAAAACCATATCTTTGGCTTCTTGGTTATGAGGACTTAAAAGGTGGAGGGGATAGGGATTATAATGACCTGGTTTTTATTATAGAAAGAAAAACTGGTGGTTATGCAGAGTTAAAATCAAGCCAGGCAATAGGACCAACAGATCCAGAGGCATATATAACAGCAGCCACATTTGAAGTAACTGATAAAATGCCTTGTGATGGACAAACATATATAAAGTATTATCTTGGACTTTACTCACAGCCAGATCAAAGTGATTTGCAGTGGGTAGAGATAACTCAATGGGATGTGATAAAAACCCCGGACGAAAATGGCACAGTTGTAACTAACTGGGAATATGGAACCCCTGAACAAACCTATCGTTCCCGAAGGGTTGACTTTGCCTCTTTAGGGATTTCTGGTAAAAAAATGGTTTGGAAAGCAGAGCTTGTAAGTGAAGATGAAACCTGCCAGCCTGAAGTTATTGGTGCAACATTAGGATATGAGGCATCTAAACATGCCCATTTTTCTCGTTCTGCACCTGTGGTTCTTGCAAATGTAATATATTCTGGTAGCTATGAAACCCCTGAAATGACGTGGACAGACAAGGTATTACGTGGGCATGTAAGAGCTTATAGGATTTATGACCCGAGGGACCCTGAAACTACTGATGTTCAAGAACTCTGGGATGCAGGGGAAAAGGTTAGCGCCATGAATCCTAATAACCGTAATATCAAAATTCCTGATATTACAGTATATTCTGCTACAGAAAATCCTATTACTAAAGATGGACCTAATGGAGGAGATCCTTTAATAGGCGATGGTACAACAAAAAAATTTAAAGGGAGACTAAACCACAAAAAACTTGTTGCAACAACAGTTCATATATTTGATGGTAGAGAGGATTTCTGGGATAAACATACTGATGTATTAGAAGGATCATTAGGTGGGACAGGGACTATAAACCGTTTCACTGGCAGATTTACTATTAAATTTAAACATCCACCTGCTGATGGAGCAGCAATACAGGCAGAATACCAATATTATGAAACCTCGAAAAACTTGAAAGATTTCATCCCTGCAAATGTAACAAATGAAATGCTTGCTTTAAATGACGAGTTTATCCATGGTCAAGGTTATACCTGGGATTTAGATGGTGATGGAGACTATGACAGCGATGATGGAAAACATTTGGTTGAATGGGTAAGAGGATGGAAAGATGGAAGATTTAAAACCACAAAAAAAGAATGGTTATTAGGTGCAATTGATCACTCTATCCCTGCAGTTGAAACCCCACCTCCACTCAACAATTGGTATTATGGAACAGATATTACAGATGAGGAACGTGAAGAATTTGATACTTTCAGAAAGGATTATTGGGAACGCCAGACAGTGTTATATATAGGGGCAAGAGACGGGATGTTACATGCGTTTGATGCAGGAAAATTCAGATATGGTTATTATGATGTGAATGACAACTTTATATCAGGAGATAATCCAGCAACACCTACTATAATAGAAAAGAGGGGATATTTCTTATGGGAAGATATGTCAGGTGGTTGCCCTAACTACTGCAGCTCCCTTACCCCAGATATTTGTAACCAATGTCCAAGTTATGGAACAGGAAATGAGCTTTGGGCAGTTATTCCGAATAATCTAATCGCAAGACTAAAAAATAATTTCAAGGGCTTGGAGGATCAATCCTTTGTTGATGCTTCAGTAGCAGTAGCAGATGTATATATAAGAAGTGAAGGAGAAATGAAGTGGCGAACCGTAATTCTTTCTGCCCAAGGAAATGGTGGAGATACTGTTATGTGCTTAGATGTAACAGAACCCGCAGATCCAAAATTCCTATGGGAGTTTGCTGATCCAGATCTCTTCAGAAGCCGTTCATCCCCAGCAGTTGGAAAGATTGGTAAAATCTATCATCATGGTGATCCAAAATGGGTTGCATTCTTTGTATCAGGAAAAACAGATACCGAGGCAAGTTTGTACCCATCGATCTACATGATTAATATTCAAAACGGAGCTGTTATTCAAAGAATATTTTTCGAGATCGATGGTGTAGATAATCAAGGTGCAGTTCTATCTGGTCAACCCGCTATTGTTGATTCAGATGGTAATGGATATATTGATAGGCTCTATATTGGTGATGATCATGGATATTTTTATAAAGTAACATTGCCAGACTCTCCTCATACATCAGGAACAATAAGTGCGTGCCTTGCTTTTACTACAGATGAGTGGATTGTAAATGGTGTAACAAGACATCAGCCTATATATGGATCCCCTGCAGTAGTAGTGGATAATGATTATAATGCAGATGGGACAATTGATTATAAGATCAAGATATTCTTTGGGACAGGAGATTCTCCTTATTATGATGAAGACTTTAATGTAGGAAATACTCACTTTCATTTCTATGGACTTGTTGATACTGAACAAAAGGACAGCTGTGGTTCATTAACAAAAGTATGGGATCTTGAACTTCCTGCTGGCCATAGGGTATTCACATCTGCTTTTGCAACCGCATCCAGAATATATTTTGGGACGTCTACCTCTGAAACAGAAAATCCATGTGATCCATCGCAAACCGATGATTGGGGTCATATATATGCAATAAATCATGAGGCTAGTCAAGATGGAACTCCTCAAATAGTTCTAAATGAAGAGGTTGGTAACATAACAACTCCTCCTCTTGTTGAAGATGAACATCTATACTTCAAGAAACCAACAGGTGAGATTGAATCAAGAGGTGGTCCAAAATATAATAATGAGGTCAAAACCGGAGGATTTGGTTCACCAAAAATCAAGTTGTGGCGAGAGAAATATCAATAATCATCTTATTAATATATTAAACCAAAAAAGCGGGGATGATCCCCCGCTTTTTTAATCAGCTATTGCAGATGATACATAGGTTTTGCCCGCTTAGATGGAGAAAGTGTTGGTATTGTCGCCAACCAACCACCAGGGTTTATTGATATGAATTCTGCTAATAAATCAGCACGATTTATCCGATTTTGTGATGCCTTTAATATACCTTTGATCAATTTTGTTGATTCCTTAGGATATTATCCTGGCAAAGAACAGGAACATAAAGGGGCAGTTAGAAATTTTGCTAAAAATGTTTTTGCTTATTGTGAAGCTACTGTACCACGAATTGCATTAATTGTTGGGAAGGTATATGGTGGGGCTATCTCAGGCATGGGAGTGAGTAAAGCGTTGGGTACTGATTTAACTATTTCCCTTCCATATGGAGAGATAGCAGTTATGAGTCCAGAAGCTGCAGTTGATGTTTTATACCAAAAAGAGATCTCCACAGCAGAAAAAAAAGAAGAGCTAAGGGATGAAAAGGTTAAAGAATACAAAGAAAAATTTGCTAATCCTTATGTTGCTGCTGAAAAAGGATGGATAGATGCTGTTATAGAGCCAAATGAGATTCGTCAATTTTTCAATATAACTTTTTATGATATCTTTAAATATACCTTTATAGAAAGGTAACTTTTCCTTTATATAATATATTCTATCATTAGTTACCTTTCTTTTTACCATTTCTTTATCAAGCAAGATATCAAGATGACCAAGAATTTCTGATACAACTAACAAAACATCTTTTATATTCATATCAGGAAATAGTTTGCATCCAATTTGATATGGTGTCATATCTTTTTGAGAGTCCATCTCATTTAGCACATTTTTTAATCTTTGGCTATGATGATTATATATTTTTTGAATTAATGATTTTATATCTCTAAAAGGTAATCCATGCCCTGGAAACGCAATCTTTAGATCAAGTTTTTCAATCTTTCTAAGAGATCTTATATAATCTATCAAAACCTTTGAATGCTGAGATTGATTGCCTTCTTTTCCTCTCCAATCAAATAAGGGATTTGGAGTTGTTTTTTGTAACAGATGATCACCAGAAAAGATAATCCCATCTTTTTCATTATAAAGGCAGATATGACCAGGGGTATGGCCTGGAGTATGGATAACTTTTAAATAAAATCGATCATCAAATTCTATTCTTTCTCCTCCGTAAAGAATATTAAATCTTGCTTTATCAAGTTTATCGCCAAATTGATTAACCTTTTTTACATAATTAATAATCTTATTAATCATTCCATCAGGAGTCCCATTTTTAATTAATACTTCAGCAAAACCTTTAGGAAATGTTATCCCCTCTTTAATCTTTAAATATTCTTCTTTATGGACAAAAAAGGTAGGGTTAGATAACTCCATAATCCTTTTACCAAATCCAAAATGGTCTACATGGCCATGAGTGATTATTACCCTTTTAATATGCTGCCAGGTTATCCCTGCTTCTTTAAGAGAATTATCTAAATATCTATATGTTTCAGGAAGCTTCATTCCTGTATCAATAAGGGTTATAGGCTCTTTTTTAATAAGATATATATTAACGGTTTGAATCTCAAAAGGGATGGGGATGGAGATCTGAAAAATGAAGTTCATCTTAAACTAATTTGTTCATGCTGAAAAATAAAGCATAAATTAATTAAAGTTAAAAATATTTCCTGTTAAAACCTGTAAGTTCAGGTTTGGATTAATCTGTATTTTCCTCTTTTTTTTCTCTAATTGTATACTCAGATTTTGGAAGTTTGTATAGCTTATTTATAATATCCCCATAACGTGCTTCTATTGTTGCCTTTTTTACCTTCATTGTAGGGGTTACCTCTTCATCATCTTGGTAAAGTTCATCTTCAAGGATATAAAACTTCTTTATCTGCTCAACCCTTGCAAGTTCTTTATTCTTTTCCTGCACAATATTCCATATAGTCTCTATAATCTTTTCATTTTTGGTTAAATCACGAAAATCAGTATAGATGATCCTATTATCTCTTGCATATCTTATAACCTCTGGCTCATCAAGCGTAAAAAGGGCAACAAGATATGGTTTTCCCTCTCCATATACAATAGCTTGAGAAATAAAACGGTGGGTTTTTAAAATATTTTCTATATATTGTGGTGCAACATTTTTGCCTGCTGCGGTTATCAAGATATATTTTTTTCGGTCTACTACATAATAGTAACCTTCTTCATCAACTCTCCCCACATCACCTGTCTTAAGCCAACCATCTTCGGTAAACAACTCTTTTGTTGCCTCTGGATTTTTATTATATCCTTTGCAAGCCAATTCTGGAGCATAAACCTGAATTTCATTATCTTCACCAAGCCTAACTTTTACACCTGGAATCGGCTTTCCAA
This sequence comes from Deltaproteobacteria bacterium, assembly GCA_019308145.1. Taxonomy (GTDB): domain Bacteria; phylum Desulfobacterota; class JAFDIG01; order JAFDIG01; family JAFDIG01; genus JAFDIG01. Next base: position 11,002 of record JAFDIG010000068.1, read on the forward strand.
CTGATCCAATTTTGTAATCATCAAGACGATTACACATAACAATACTACTTGTTTCGGTTTGTCCATAGACCTCAAAAAGTGGCATACCACAAGCAGCAAAAAACTCAATAATCTTTTTTGCAATAGGTGCTCCTCCAGTAAAGGGCACCTTCATCCTACCACCAAACATATCCTTTACTCTACGAAATACAAGCAGATGGCATATATAATTTAAAAATCTTAATGGTAATGAGATCTTTTTCTTTGCCTGTTTTAAACCAGAAACCTTATACCCAACCTTAAGTGCTGATAAGATAAGATATTTTCGAAACCAAGGAGCTTCTTCAATGATTCCCATAATCTGGTTATAAACCTTTTCATAAAGTCTAGGAGTGCAGAACATCCATGTTGGTTCTGTTTCATACATATCTTCCATTGCAGTATTCATCATATCCTCAGCAAATGCAATAGGACACCCTGCTGAGATACTACTAAACTGCGTTAATGTTAGTCCACCTGCATGGGCTAAAGGCAAAAAACAAAAAGCGAGATCATCTTCTCCAATAGGAAATATCTTGGTGAATACCCAGCTACAAAAGAGAGTATTCCCATGTGTAATGATAGCTCCTTTAGCAAATCCAGTTGTCCCAGAGGTATATATTAGAGTAAAGGTATCATCTATAGTTGGTTTTTTGATCCTCTTTTCAAGTTCTTGGTTTGCAGCTCTATCATTAAGAAGCTTCTCCCCAAGTTTTAACAACTCATTAAAAGTTAAAATATTTTTTTCTTTATCATATTCACATTTTTCAAAGGTTATAATGTATCGTAAAGTAGAGCAATTATCCCATATTTGTAAAAGCTTATCCAACTGTTCCTGCTCTTCAACAAAACATATTGTTGTATCAGAGTTGGTAATAATATGCTGGCACTGTGGAGGACTGTCTGTGTGATAGATACATGTTAATATTCCACCAGCAAGCATAATACCTAAGCTTGTTTCCATCCATTCCAAACGGGTTTTAGAAAATATACCGACTGCATCTCTATAGTTCATCCCTAATGAGATTAAACCCAAAGCGATCTTTTTTACCTCTTCATGAATTTCCCTCCAGCTAAAATCCCTCCACCGACCATCCTTTTTTGCCACTGCCATAACATTGTTTCCATATTTTTTTACCTGAGAAACCCACAAATCAGAAAGATTTTTCCACTGTTTCCATTCTTCACTATTGATATTATCTCGCTTATTAACTTGATCAGTTTGGAATTCCATAAAACTATTTTGATAAATTATTTTTTCACTCTTATTCTGCCTTCCCATAACTCCTTCCTATCTATATATTTTCCTTCTCCAAGATAAGCACTTCTTACTTCTTCATCTGCTAAAAGTTCTTTAGATGTTCCA
>JAFDIG010000069.1 GCA_019308145.1 Deltaproteobacteria bacterium
GATAACCAAATCCCCACAAGGGTTGTTTAGGCTTTTAATATACGCAGCTTATGATAGATGGCCATTTACCCAATGGCTTGGTGGATGGGAGGTAATATGGGGGATAAAAGATAGAAATGGAATAAATTTGCCAAAAGTTTTAGAGAAAGAAGGATTGCTTTTTTGGGAAAATATTTATAATTGGGACATCTCAAAAATAAAAGAAAAACTTACTTCTATCAAATTTTTAAGATTTAGATTAAGCGATGATGGGGGTAAAACCTTTTATCACAATACCTTCAAACAATCTTCTGTATTATCAAAGAGGATATTTGATGAAAAAATCTTGATTTCAGCAAAGGATGCATTAGATGTAAGAAGGATAAAAAAACTTTTTGTTAAAATTCATGGGATAGGAGAAACCATTGCCTCAAAGCTTGTAATGTATACATTAAGAGAACTTAAAATTGGCAATGTCCATCCAAATGCATTTAAAGAAGTTGTAGCAGGAATAGAAAATGAATTTCATAACCTAAAATTGTTAAAAGCTTTATCCTCATTATATAACGATCCTATGATCTTTAGAGGAATAATAGATGCTTTAAATAAAAAAGGAGATCCATTTGCTATTGATGCCCTTTACTACATTGACAGGGAAGAACCTGCTCTAAAAAATAGATTATTTAATATAAAGTTTGATAATTTTTAAAAAATATTATAAAAAAGAATAAGTTTTTAAATAAAAAGGAGGTTATCATGTTTGATGACTTTGATGATCTAATAGAAGCTGCTATCTTAGAAGAAGAAGATGAGGAATATGAGGCAAAAATAAAAGCTAAAAAAGAAAAAATTGATGTTAAGAATAACAAGATTGAAGAAAATAAGATTGATAGGAGCAAAGAAAAAAAAGCTGAAGAAAATTATAAACCAGCTTATGAAGATGAAGAATTCTTTAAAAGGTTACACCGATTACAACGTCTCAAAGCATGCCCTAAATGTGATAATATTCTTGTAAAAGGTTTTGAAGTTAACCCTAAAACTGTTTTCCACAAAATTTTAGGGATAATCATCTTCTCAATTGGTTTTATTCTCTCTATTCCGATTGTAACCCTGCCATTAGGTTTACCTTTGATGATCATCTCAAATAGGAAATTCTTGCATATACATGGCTTCTGGCTCTGCCCTAATTGTGGATATAAAAAAGATAGATACCTTACTTTAAAAGAAAAGATAAAAATCGCCTTTAATATAAAAAAGGGAGAACACCTTATCTCCTTTGTATAAGAAAATTTTTTTATCTTTTCTGTTTAGGTGAGAAAATATTAATAAAAAGGTTGTTGAATAAGTTACACAAAAATTTCTTAGGATAAGTAATTACAGCAGTTTAACTTCATATAGCGGAAATTTATACTCAAGAATTAAAATCATTTTGTAAATTAAACATGTCTCTATTTTAATAAACTTAAAATAAAAAAATGGTGGGCCGTGCAGGATTCGAACCTGCGACTCTCTGCTTAAAAGGCAGATACTCTACCTCCTGAGTTAACGGCCCACCCTTTTTAATTTAATGGAAAAAAGCCCTGTTTGTCAAGAAATATTTATTTAACACTTTCCTCTTTTTTTAAGAAAAAAGTTTCCTCTTTTTTTCCTCAAAAGAGAGGCTCTCTCATTTTTAGAGTTATAACTCGTGAATATTATTATATTATTTTAATTTCTTAAAATAATTTTGAGTATCTTACTAAAGATAGATTTCAATTGACATACCCTATAATTTTTTATATTTTGTGATAATAATTCAAGTCTTTTAAGAAAGGATATACAAGATGGAGCTAATGGAAGCTATAAAGCAAAGACGTGCTATTAGAACTCTCAAGAAGGATCCTATTCCTGATGAATATCTTGATACCATTATTGAGGCAATACGCTTCGCTCCTTCTTGGGCTAACACCCAATGTTGGGAAGTAGTGATAGTAAAAAATTCTGAGATGAAAAAAACACTTGCAGAAACATTGCCCCCTACAAACCCTGCATTAGATGCTGTAAAAAGTGCCCCTGTTGTTCTTGTAATGGCCGCAAAAAAAGGGCTTTCAGGTTTTTATAAAGGCAAGGCATCAACTGATAAAGGTGACTGGTTTATGTTTGATGTTGGCTTAGCAACTCAAAATCTATCTTTAGCTGCTCATTCTTTAGGACTTGGCTCTGTAATTGTAGGCTTATTTGATGCTAAAAAGGCTGAAAAAATTTTAAATGCCCCTAATGATATTGCAGTTGTAGCTTTAATACCTTTGGGTTTCCCTTTAAAAATACCTTCTGCTCCGCCGAGAAAGGAAAAAAAGGATTTTGTAAAAGAAGAACATTTTTAGAAGATATTTTGTTTAAAAAGGAGAATAAAAAAATATCTTCCATATCAGGATGAAAAAACTCTCTACCAAACTATCTTTGCTTCTTGTTGTTACCTCCTTAATCCCTTTATTTTTATTTGGGATTTTTTCAATTATCCCCTTTGTTCGTTCAGCCAAAACAGATATTATTGAAAATAACATGCATGTTGCCTTAATAGTTTCTCAACAAGTAGAAGATTTTATTCAAAGATCATCTCAGCTGCTTGAAACCTTAGCACAAACCATTTCAAAATCACACTTAAATAAATGGCAAAAAAAGATATTAATAAATGCCTATTTTTTAAACTTTCCTCAATTTCAAAGGATTATGCTTGTAAATAAAGAAGGCAAAGTAATTATTGATAGCTCTATAATAAGCTCTAAAATAGATCTTTCAAAAAGAAAAGAATTTCTTGATATTATGCACGGGAAAAAGTTTTTTCTTTCTAATAAAGTTGAAATAAGCCATATGGTTCCAACAATATCCTTAGCAGCACCTGTGAAAGAATTAGGAAAAGTTAGTGGCATTTTATGGGCAAGGATCAATTTAACAAGACTTTGGAGAATGATCGATCAGATAAAAGCTGGAAAAAGCGGGTATTCTATGGTTTTGGATAAGAAAGGAAACCTTATAGCTACAGGAGAAACTGGATACAAGGCAGAAGTATTAATACAAATAAATTTAAAAAAATCAAAGCTTGTTGATGAGATAATACGCAGTGGCAGAGGAGCAGAGGAATATATTAATCGTCATGGGGAAAAAGTCTTAGGTGTAGGATTGATTATTCCTTCACTAAACTGGATAAGCATAATTGAACAACCATCAAAAGAAGCCTTTGCTCAAAAGCAATCTCTCCTTTTCTATCTTATCGGATTAATGGGAACTTTTATTATGATTATGGCAATCGCAGGTTCTTTTTTGGGGAAAATCTTTCTTATAAAACCAATTGAAAATATTATGCACGGAATAGATAAGATATCTAAAGGAGAGTTTCATTATAAAGTAAAAGAGATAGGAAAAGATGAATTAGCAGAGCTGGCTAAAAAAGTAAATCAAATGGGTGATAAGCTTTTTGAGCTTACTGAGGATATAAAAGAAAAAGAGAGAGCAGCTTATTTTGGTAGGATTGCTCAAGGACTTGCACATGATTTAAAACATCCTGTATTAAATATAGAGAATGCTTCTCGTCTTTTAAAAGAAGACTTTGGTGATCCTAAGCGTCAATCTTTTTTTGAAAAGATAACCTTTATTGAACTAAAAAATATCAGGAAATTCTTAGATGATCTTTATGATCTTACACGTGCAAAGATAGTTATTCTCAAAGAAGTTGAACTTAATGAGATTGTAGATTATACCTTAGAATCAATGAGAGAAAAAATTTTTCAAGCAAATATTATTATTGATAAACGTTTAGAATCAGGACCTCTTTTAGTCAAAGGGGATGCAACAGCCATACAAAGGGTGATAAAGAATATTGTTACAAATGGTATAGAAGCAATGCAAGAAGGAGGTTTGCTTAAGGTCATAACAAAAAAGGAGGCTAACTTTGCAAAATTGATAATAGAGGATTCAGGTGAAGGAATTACAAAGGATCAGATAAAAAAGATATTCCTTCCTCTTTTTACAACAAAAGGAAAAGGTCTTGGAATAGGGCTTGCAATCACTAAAAGACTTATTAAGGAAATGGGCGGTAAGATTATAATTGAATCAGAAGAGGGTAAAGGAACAAGAGTATTGATAAACTTTATACTTTTTAAAAATGGAGAGTAAAATAAAAGTTTTAAAAATTATTATTAATTATTCCCCCATAAACATTTCATTTTTTAAAATATCCATAATAAGTAGATCATAATCAGCCTGAAATGGTTCTGAAAAACCATCTATCTCAAGTGAAGTTGCAATTTTATCATCTTTTCTTATCATTAAAAGAGCTTTTTTTATCTTTTTTACTATTTTCATGTTCAATCTTTTTTGAGCAATGAAGGTCCGATTTGGAAGCAAAGTTGTTTCAGCTAATATTTTTATTTTATTCTTTTGAATTCTGGGGGTTCTATTATAAAGTCTAAAACCAATGAAACCTGCATCTGATCCTTTATTTATTACATTTAAAATTACATTTGATGGTTTAGCTTCTTCAACATTATTAATCTTTATATCTTTATCAACATCTATTCCCTTGTCTAAAAGATATAATCGTTGAGAATAATATCCAAAGGAGTCGGTATAAGAGGTTATAGAAACCTTAGCCCCTTTAAGATCGTAGATATTAGTTATTTTACTATTTCTTAAAACAATAATAACCCCTTTAGATTTTCTCTTTCCATTTCTTTTAGCAACTGCTAAAGGAATTAAATCTTTTGAGACTATTGCATAAAATATAGAATCACAAAAACCAAAATCTGCTTCTCCACTTTTTAACATATTAAGTAGTTCCTTTGGATTATCAGCAATTTTAATTGATATTAAATGTTCTGTTTTTTTAAAAAGATAATCTATTAAAGGTTTATATTTAGTAAATGTCGCGATTGGTATACCTTTTAAAGGAACCACTAATTTGAGTTCCTTTGCTTCAATAGTGTTTGTAAAAATAAGATTAAAAAGGAAAACATTAGCACTTAATATAAAAATAAAAAGATATTTTTTCATTGTTATCCTCTAAGGTTAAAAAATTTGAATGAGTCGTTAAAAATGTTAAAAATAAAAAAACATTTTTAACGAACAATGAACTATTAAATAGATATACCTATCAATCTAAAATAAAAAATAAAGGAGAAAGATAAAGAGCTATTAAAAAATTCGAATCTATCTTTGATCCCATGGAACAAAGGGATAAATAAAACGAGCACCAGCTTCTGCTTCAGGATACACTACTACCTGTTTTCCTTTCTGAATCTGGATAACCGCCATAGGTTTAAATATATCAGCACCTCTATGATCAAATTTTATTCTTCCATAAAATGTCATTATATCAAGTTTAGCTAATGCATCCCTAACCTTTTCACGATCTAATGAATTTGCATTTTGAATCGCATACTGAAAAGCAAGTCCGGCGGCAGAACCAGCAGCAGATTGATAAGAAGTTTCAAATTTATATTTAGTTCTAAAAATCTTAGCATAATTAGTAGCCGAACCAAAAACAGTATCCCTGTATGGCATAACAGGACTCCACTGGACAGGTCCTACAATATACTCGGAATTATCACCTAAGTTTTTTACAAAAGTTGGAATGGATGGACCAACACTTAAGGCAAAAATCTTTGGAGAAATATTTAGCTCCTTAGCCTGTCTAACCATAAGCAGACTATCTACATAATGACCTGCACCTAAAATAATATCAGGATTTTTCTCTTTAAGTTTAGTAAGGATTGAGATTAAATCCCTTGAGCCTTTTGGATATCTTTCGAAAAATATTATATCCATCCCAGCATTTTTTGCTGCTTTTCTCCCTCCTTCAGCTACCTTAAGAGAAAAGATAGCATCTTCTGCAATAATAGCCACCCTTTTTGGTTTTGGCTTTTGTTTTAAAGCTATATCTATAATATCTTTAAAATAGTAGCTTGCTGGTGTCATAACACCGAAAATGTATTTATAATTTCTTTCATAAATAGTATCTGATGCTGCACAAGTGGTAACCATAGGGATCTTATATTTTTCACACACTGAACTTGAGGTAAATGTTAACCCACTTGAAAAAGGACCTAAAATAAAATTGACCTTATCTTGAATTATCAATCTTTCTACCAAACTTGCACATTGTTGAGGATTGCTCAAATCATCATAATATATGATATCTATCTTATAATTTTTCCCTTTTACTTTAATACCTCCTTTTTCATTAACTAAGTCCTTCCAAAGATCAATACCTGCTTTTAACATCTCTCCTTCTTTTTTATACTTTCCTGATAAAGAGACTGCACAGCCAAATTTTATTATCTTTGGTTTTCTGAAGTTTGGCACAACATAAAACCATGCAACTCCTGCTGCTATTATAATAACTAATATGATTATTAGACTTAATAAAGCTTTACCCTTCATCTCTTCCTCCTATTTTGTTTAAATGAATAAAAAATTACTTTCATTCAAATTGAAACGCATAAATCAATTACATCAGTATATTACAAAAAAATATTTTAGCAAAAAAATGAAAAATAACAACTATTTTTTATAGAAACTTAATTATTCTATTTTTTCAGTGTGAACTAATTACATTTTAATCTTCTTTTTTATTCTTTTCTATGATTTCCTTTATTATTTTGCATCTTAAATCAACAGGCCTTTTTGGGATAGGTATTGGATCATAACCTTTAGCAAGATAAGCAAAGCGAATTCTTTCATGAATCAAAAGTGTCTCTTTTTCTCTTTCACTTCTTAACTCCTTAGGTTTAACAAAAATAGGTTCTATTAAGAGTATCAAATCATATCCTGAATGTTTTAGGTTAGCAAGAGGTGCTAAAGGGTAGTAAGCTAAACCATCCCATATTCCTCTATCAAAAAATACAAAAGGAACATTACTTGGAATCTTTGATTCCCAATAGAGTTGAAGCTTTAATATATCTAATTGAAATTTTACTATATCTTTTGGAAATTGATAACTATTTCTATTTAAAAGATGCCTTGCTGCTTCTGGGACAAAATATGCATCTTTAAAATATTGTTTTAACCATTGCCATACAGTAGTTTTACCACTTCCTGGAGCGCCTGTTAAAACTATCTTCATTTTCTTATTATAAATGTATTGTTAATTGGTATATTGAATTTTTTAATTACAGTCTTGTCAGGGCAGTGAATAATTATAGAAATATTATTCTTTTTATTACCTAAGCCAAAAAAAGCAACAGGAGGAGTTTGAGATCCACATCCTTTAGCCCCTGAAATCTCTTTAAAATAGATCTTATTTCCTAAATGAAGCTCTACCTTGCAACCAATACCTGTGTCATAACCCTTTTTGTTTTTTAGTTTAACCATTAACCAATTACCTTTAGCTGATATATTTTCAAGTATATGAACACCATCCTTTGAAGCAACGATTAAGTCCAGATCACCATCATTATCCATATCAGCAAATATATTTCCTTCACCATTTTCTATTCGTGTCCCAGTAATCCAACTAACATCTTCAAAACTTTTACCTTCTCTATTTCTATAGAGAAAGCTCTTTCTTTTAGGATAAACTGAAGTGATAAAGAGATCGTCAAAACCATCCCTATCAATATCACCATAAGATGGCTCAAAATGTGTCTCCTGATAATAGATTCCCCATCTGTTTGATTCTTCCTTAAATTTTTCTGGGAATCTATTTAAAAAAAGTTGACTTATATCAGAAAAAGCAAGATATCTTGGATGTGCAAGGTTACAAACAAAAAGGTCAAATTTGCCATCGTTATCAAAATCATCAAAAATAGCTCCTATTGAATGCCCAAAATATCCTTCTTTCTCTCTTCCCCTTACTCCATAATAATCAGCTCTATCAATAAATCGCCCATCTCCATTATTAACCCATAATATATTCGGCTCTAACCTATAATTTGCTACATAGATATCTATATCTCCATCCATATCAAAGTCAGACATGGTTATCCCTCTGGCACATAGATTTTGCCATAATCTTATATTAGAAGAAGATGTGGCATCTATAAAAGATCTCCCGTACTTGTTGATAAGCAAAAGATCAGGGGTCCCCATTCCAATAAAAACTGATCTTCTTTCATACCCACCAATATAGAGATCAATAAAACCATCCCCGTTTATATCCCCTATTGCAGCTGATTGAACAGGGAAAGGGGAAAGTTTTGGAAAAAATTTATCGCTCATATCAACAAAGCTCTCTTTTCCTGTATTGATATATAACTTAATGCCTACATCTGGTAAAGTAGAAAAAAGGAAAAGGTCTGGAAGATCATCGCCATCAAAGTCTGCAAAAAGGCCTCCATTCATCTTGCCTACATGATCAAGCCCCCATTTTGATGTCATATCTTCAAAGGTTAAGTTCCCTTTATTTATAAAAAGCCTTTTACCATCTATTAAGATGTCAAAAAGTCCATCATTATTAATATCAAAAACAGCAAGTTTCTCTCCTCTTGGATGAGTAGAAAAGGCTTTTGCACTTACATCTTTAAAAAAAGGAAAACCTTTTTTTATAGCAAAATATGAGTTAGGTGCGATATCTTTTTTTATGACCTTTTTAAATAATCTCTCAATTGCATTTAGCACCCATGGAAAGATCCTACCTCCTGATGTGGAACAAACATAATAAGATAAAGCCTTTTTTAACTCTTTCTCTTTTTCAAAAACTCTTCCTCTGTAGGCATAAAAGAATGAATCTTTTGGAATAAGTGATTTTGCGCTCTTAAAGCAACTTTTAGCAGCTTCCTTGTTTCCCAAAAGATATTCAGACCATCCAAGAAGAGTAAAAGCCCTGCCTAATAAAATCTTTCTCTTTCCCTTTTTCCTTGGAAGAATAAATGATGGTGTTGGTTTGCCTTTATAAAAAAGTTTTATAGATCTCATCAAAAATCTTTTAGCTTCTTTAATATCACCCTCTTTTTCTAATAATATATATCCACAAAGAAGATTTACACCAGGATCATAAGGGAATCGATCACTCCAGAGCTTTATCCACTTTTTATAAAGGTTATCTTCTTTGAGTTTTGTGATAGCATAAAAAGAGAGTCCCATTAAAAAAGAGGCATCATCTTTGCCAGAAAAATATTTTAGAAAATGATTTATCATTGAAAGCCTTTTTGTAGGGGATCGCTCTTTAACCATCTC
>JAFDIG010000070.1 GCA_019308145.1 Deltaproteobacteria bacterium
AGGGATTTTGTGATACCTGATGATATCAAACAAATGGCTATTCCTGTTTTAGCTCATAGGGTTATCCCAAATACAAGAGGAGAAGGTTTTGGGAAAAGGCGGGGGGATACAGACCAAATAATTAAGGATATAATCGATACAATAAGTGTCCCAATTTAAATTATTGATCTCTTAATTAAATTGAATCTTTTTATAACCAAATCCCTTATATTGATTATTATATGATGATAATGAATATTTTAAGTAAAATCAGTAAGAGCTATTTTTTACTATCTTTTACTATTATTTGAAAATCTCTTCTACCATTTTTTGATGTATTAGGTGCAGTAAAAGGATTTTAGCCTATCTAAAGATGTAGCAAAGGAATAATCCAAAATTCTATGCGCATTTATAATAGATTAAAATTTAAATTTTATAATCGCTCCCTTAGGATTACAAAAGAGGGTTTTATATATATCATCATTACATTAGGGATAGGCATTGCAGCGCTTAACACAGGGAACAATCTTATATATCTGATATTGGGGCTTACTCTTTCCCTTATTATAGTTTCAGGTATTCTTTCTGAGCAATCTATAAAAAAGATAAAAGTTATAGCTGAATTGCCTGATGAGATATATGCAAATATTCCATTTTCTCTTAAACTCACCCTTATTAACATGAAAAAGATCCTACCTTCTTTTTTGGTAGGAATAAATGGTCTTCACTTTCTTATGCTACTTCCAGGGGAGAGTATATCACGTGGTATGGGTTTTGTTTTTTCAAAAAGAGGATTTCATACCCTTGATAAACAGACTCTTTCTACTACATTTCCTTTTGGCTTTTTTATAAAGTCAAAGATTATCGATCTAAAAAAAGAGGTGCTTGTCTATCCTGAGATCAAAGCCATTTCAATCAAGGATATCTTTGGTTTTAAAGAGCAAACAGAAGAATATATAATGATGGATAAAAAAAGAGGGATTATGGTTAGGAGCCTCCGTGAATACAGAGAAGGAGATGATACACGTTTCATAGATTGGAAAGCAACCGCAAGGTTAAACCGTTTTATGATTAAGGAATTTGAAAAGGAAAAAGGAGGAAGAACCGCTACTGTAGTAATAGACAACCACGATACAAAAATAAATGAAAATGCTTTTGAAGAAGCTATAAAGATAGGGGCTTCTATTATCAATCTATTTGCTAATAAAGAATTTACATTTCAATTAATTACATGTCAAAAGGTGATAGGCCCTGATAAAGGGAAGGAACATTTAAAAGGGGCTATGAGACATCTTGCTCTTCTTAAGAAGAGCTTAAGAATTATGTCATATGAACTTTTTGATTCAGAATTTTTTCAGAACTCTTTTCGTATTCTTATCCTTTATTCATCCTCTTTACCTCTTGCTAAAAAAGAATATCTTTTTAATAAGGTAGTGAGGATAAAATGAGGCTCTATGCTTTATTCAAATTCTCTTCATTTTTATTGATATTATCAGGATTAACCATCCTTGTTTTTACTCACTCTATCAATTATCTTTTACTTTTAACATCTTTTTCCTGTCTCATTCTCTCTTTTTTTGGAGGATCCTTTAAAGCAGCACTTTTTATTGGTAGAACTACCCTAAACCTTTTTGTTCTTTTCTCTTTTGGATATGCTATTTTTGATTTCCTTTTTCTCTCTGGGGATCTAATGGTTGCCGCAACAGATTTTTTATTGTTAGTTATCTCTGCTAAACTTTTTAATATTGAAAAACATCAAGATTATCTTCAGCTCTATGCACTTACTCTTTTTCTTGTTATTGCAGCAGCAAACTTTACTATAGATCTATGGTACCTTGTCTTTTTGATATTTTTTCTTTTTTTAGGGCTTCTTTGCCTTATACTTTATAATTTGACAAAAGAGCTTATAAATCACGAGTATCAAGCCTCTCTTGTTGAACAAGCTAAAAGAATCTTTTCTCCTTACTTATTATTAAATCTATTATTTGTATCTTTTTTCTCTCTTTCAATCACTTTTGCGATTTTTTTCTCCTTTCCACGAATTGGAACAGGATTTCTTAAAGGATATTCAGCTACAAGTTCAAAGGTGACAGGCTTTTCACATGTAATTGATCTCGATAATGCTGGAACTATTTATCGTGACCCTCAAATAGTGATGAGGGTAGAAATACCTGAACACGATCATATGCATTCAAAGTCAACATTTTATTGGAAAGGGATAGCATTTGATTTTTATGATGGGAAAAGATGGAGAACCAGCTTTAAAAAATTAAAAATACTCGGAAATATAAAGAGTAAAAGGTTCAAACTAAAAAATCTAAAAAAGAAAAAAAATTATTATAAAGCAAATTTTTTTATATCGCCAACACTTGAGACAACCATTTTTTTACCACATAATAGTTTTATAATTAAAGGTGATTTTCCCTATCTTTTGACGAACAATGCAGGTTGGATAAGGAGACCAAAAAGTAAATTTCCTTCTATTTATTCTTATTCAGTAATATTTTCTTCTGACCCTTATGATTATTCTTTTAATGGGGATATAGAAAAATATTTAGAACTACCAAATTTTAACAAAGAGATAAAATCTCTTGTTCTAAAGATAATAAAAGGTAAAAAAGGGATAATAGAAAAAAGCTATGCTATACGTGATTTTTTAAGAAAGAACTATAAATATACCCTAAAGATAAAAAGAGATCACGTTCTTCCTCCTTTAGAAGAATTTCTTTTTATAAAGAAAAAAGGGTATTGTGAGCAGTTTGCAACAGCAATGGCTATTCTTTTACGCTATGCTAAAATTCCTTGTAGGGTTGTTGCAGGATACTCACAAGGAGAATGGAATAAATATGGAGGATATTTTATAGTAAGGCAGCAAGATGCGCATGCATGGGTAGAGGTTTTCATTCCTCATAAAGGGTGGGTAATTATGGACCCTTCCCCTGAAATGGGCATCTATTTTGCTAAAAATAATGGGGTATTTAAAAACATTTCAAAACTTATGGATGCAATAAGGCTTAAATGGATGAGATATGTTATTCAATACTCCCTTTTAGATCAAATTCATGCTGTAAAAATAGTTAAAAAAAGAGGGCATATAGCTTTTTCAAAGGTAAAAGAAAAGATAAAAAGAGGGATAAAAAAAGTTATCTTCTTTTTTTATTCAAAAGGGTTGCTTATAATTATATTTTTTGTTTTGTTTATTCCTTTTCTTTTTATCTTTAAAGGAAAAATAAAAGATATTTTTTTAAAGTTGGGATTATTTACAGTAAGAGGTGAACAAAAAATAAAATTTTATCAAAATATGATTTTTATTTTATCAAAAAAAGGAAAAGTGAAAAAGAGCAATCAAACTCCATATGAGTTTTTAGATACCTTTAAAGGAGAGAAGTATTTTCCATATGCAAAGGATATCACTGACTTTTATTATAAGATAAGATTTGGAAAATATAAACTTAATAATAAGGAAAGAGAAAGGATAAAGAAGGATATCAATTTTCTGAAAAAGAGTTAAAAAGGTAATTATTCCCTTTTTAAACATAGGCTAATTAAATGGTATCATTTTTTATAATTCCTGTGCAAAGTTTCACTTGACAGGGATAACCAGTTTTGTTAAAAATTTTAGACTTTAAAAGAGGTTAAAGATTTGCTATTATAAGTTAAATACTTTATTTTTTATTGTATAAACTCTTTAAGTTTATGGATAAAACTGAAGGTTGAATGACCAAGGTCAAAAAATAAAAGCTTTCGTGTCTATAGTTCATTAAAAGGAGAGAGATTATGGAAAAGAAATATCTGTTTTCACCAGGTCCAACACCTATACCAAGTGAAGTGTTGCTTGCCATGGCACGACCGATTATTCATCACAGAGATCCTGCTTATGAAGAGCTCTTTGCTCAGGTGCGTGAAGACTTAAAATGGCTTTTTCAGACAAAAAACGATGTTCTTCTTTTTGCCTCTTCAGGGACAGGTCCTATGGATGGGGCTGTAAGTAACTTGCTCTCAAAAGGTGATAAAGTGCTGGTGATTAGTGGAGGAAAATTTGGAGAGAGATGGGCAGAGATCTGCGAAGCTTATTCTGTTAAAGTTAAGAATATTGAGGTCACATGGGGAAAAGCTGTTGATCCAAATGTTATTGCAAATGAGCTTGAAAAAGATCCCTCTTTTAAAGCAGTTTTTGTTCAAGCAAGTGAAACCTCTACAGGGGTAGCTCATCCTATTAAGGAACTCTGTGATATAGTAAAAAGATATGATAATACAATAATTGTTGTAGATGCTATAAGTGCTTTAGGTGTTATGGATTTACCTATGGATAAGTGGGGAATAGATGTAATGGTAAGTGGTTCACAGAAGGCTTTTATGCTTCCACCAGGGCTTGCTATGATAGGGCTTTCTGATAAAGCATGGAAATTTGTTGAAAAATCTGACCTGCCAAAATATTATTTTGACTTTAAAAAAGAACTTAATAATGAAAAGAAGAATCAGAATGCCTTTACACCTGCGATTTCGCTGGTTGTAGGGCTAAAGGAATCGCTATCAATGATGAAAAAGGAAGGACTTGAAAATCTTTTTGCAAGGCATGCAAAATTGGCAAAGGCTACAAGAGAGGCTGCAAAAGCTTTAGGGCTTGAACTTTTAGCACCTGATTCTCCCAGCAATGCATTAACCGCAATAAAAGCTCCTGATGGTATAGATGGAGCAAAGTTAAAGAAAAACCTTGAGGCTCATTATGGGATAATAGCAGCAGGAGGGCAAGCCCATCTAAAAGGTAAGATCATTAGGATTGCCCATATAGGTTATTTTGGTCCACTGGATATAATCATGGCTATTTCTGCCCTCGAAATGGAACTCAAAAGAATGGGATATCCTGTTGAGTTAGGGAAGGGAGTAAAAATTGCCGAGGAAATTTTACTTGAAGGAGAATAGTTATGAAGGTTTTAATTGCTGATTCAATGTCTAAACAGGCCCTTGAGGTATTTAAAAAATTTGAAGAGATAGAGGTAGATGTAAAAACAGGCCTTTCACCTGAGGAACTTAAAAAGATTATAAAGGATTATGATGGGCTTGCAATTCGCTCTGCCACAAAGGTTACAGAGGACCTTATCGATGCAGCTCCTAAGTTGAAGGTTATAGGCAGGGCAGGAATAGGGGTAGATAATGTTGATATCCCTGCTGCTACTAAAAAAGGTATTGTTGTAATGAATACCCCTTTAGGCAATGCGAATGCAGCAGCTGAGCATGCTATTGCACTTATGCTTTCCCTTGCTCGTCATATACCTCAGGCAAATGCATCCATGAAAGAAGGGAAATGGGAAAAGAAGAAGTTTATGGGTATTGAGGTTATGGATAAAACCCTTGGTATTATTGGTTTAGGCAATATAGGCTCTATTGTGGCATCAAGGGCTTCTGGATTGAAAATGAATATAATTGCTTATGATCCGTTCCTTTCTGAAGAAAGAGCTAAACAAAAAGGAGTTGAGCTTGTTTCTTTAGATGAGCTTTTTGCTAAATCTGATTTTATTACAATACATACCCCTTTAACACCAGAAACTAAAAATATGATCAATAAAGATACCTTTGCTAAAATGAAAGATGGGGTTATGATAATAAATTGTGCGAGAGGCGGTATAGTAAACGAAAAAGATCTTTGTGATGCCATTAAAAGCGGTAAGGTAGCAGGTGCTGCTATTGATGTTTTTGAAAAAGAGCCTACCCCAGCTGATCATCCTTTTCATGCTATTGATGAGATTATTACTACCCCTCATCTTGGTGCGTCAACAGAAGAAGCACAAGAAAAGGTAGCAAGTGCTATTGCAGAGCAGATAGGCCTTTTTCTAACTACTGGGACTATCATAAATTCGGTAAACGTTCATTCAGTTGATAGTGAAACAATGTCAAAGATAGGTCCATATTTGGATCTTGCAAGAAATATGGGGAGATTTTTAGCTCAAGTCTGTCCTTTTGCTATATCAGAAGTTGAGATGGAATATCGTGGAGAGATGATTAAAAGCGATTTAACCCTAATCACTCAAGCAGCTGTTACTGGCATTCTTTCCCACTTTATGCCTGAAACAGTAAATATAATTAATGCGCCTCTTTTAGCAAAGGAGAGAGGGATTACAGTAAAAGAGATAAAATCATCTGAAATAGAAGATTTTGCAAGCCTTGTTACAATAAAGGCTAAATCTAATGGCGAAAAATATGAAATTTCTGGTACAATATTTGGGAAACATGATGCCAGAATTGTTAGAATCAACAATTTCATTATTGAGGCTGTTCCAAAAGGGAATATCCTTTTTATTTTTGCTTATGATCAGCCAGGGGTAATAGGAAATATAGGAACAACCCTTGGTAAGAACAGGATAAATATTGCATCCATGCAGTTTGGTAGGGATAAGCCAGGGGGGTTATCAGTTTCTATTTTACATGTAGACAATCCTCTACCATCTGGGATTATGGAGGATATATCAAGGTTGCCAAATATAATATCAATAAAGCAGGTTGAGTTGTAGTCAAGTATCCTTAAAGAGGATTTATAGCTGGTTTACGTATGATTTTTAGCGTGAATTAATTATAAATTAAAAATTTTTTGGGAAAATTATTTTAGATTATATTTATTTTAAAGGTTTTTTAATACTTAAGGGGCTAAATATATGGCTAATGTAATCATAGTAGGTGCTCAGTGGGGAGATGAAGGTAAGGGGAAGATAATCGATCTGCTTACCCCTTTTGCGGATGTGGTTATTAGATTTCAAGGGGGTAATAATGCTGGACATACATTAGTAATAAAGGGAGAGAAGTTTATTTTTCACCTTATCCCTTCAGGGATACTTCATCCTGATAAATCATGTGTTATTGGCAATGGAGTTGTAATAGATCCTCATGTGCTATGGGAAGAGATTTTAAATCTTAAATCTCATGGGTATTTTGAAAATGATAACCAACTTTTAATCAGTGAAGAAGCCCATCTTATCTTGCCACATCATAGGATAATAGATGGTGCAAGGGAAAGAATGCTAAAAGATTCAAAGATAGGAACTACTGGCAGAGGCATAGGCCCTGCCTATGAGGATAAAGCAGCTCGTATTGGTGTTAGGATAGGAGGAATCCTTGATGAAGATGAACTGCTTTTAAAACTTAAAAGATTTTTTGATATTAAGAATAAATTTCTAACAGCTGTTTTAGGCGAAGAAGCAGTTTCTCTTCCTAAATATTTTGAAAGTCATAGAGAGATATTCTTTAATTTAAGGAAATATATAACAAACACCTCTCTTTTCCTTTATCAACAGATAAAAGCAGGAAAAAATTTATTATTTGAAGGGGCTCAAGGTTCTCTTTTGGATTTAGATCATGGCACATATCCTTATGTAACATCATCACACACAGTTGCTGGTAATGCCTGTTGTGGCGCAGGCATTGGACCAACATATATTGATCATGTAATGGGGGTTTCAAAAGCGTATACAACAAGGGTTGGAAGCGGGCCTTTCCCAACAGAGTTAAAAGATGAAGTGGGTGATTTGATTAGAGAAAAGGGTGCTGAATTTGGTTCAACCACTGGAAGGCCGAGAAGGTGTGGATGGTTTGATAGTGTGATCTTACGCCATGCTATTAGAATAAATGGGCTTACTTCTCTTGCGATTACTAAAATGGATGTACTAAATGATATTGATCCTATAAAGATATGCACTGGTTATAGGCTTGAGGATAAGATAATAACAGAGGTTCCAGCTGACATTGGCATACTATCAAAATGTGAACCTATTTATGAAGATCTCCCAGGATGGAAAGGACCAATCTCTGATATCCGTTCTTTTTCAGATCTGCCTGAAAATGCTAAAAGGTTTATAGAGAGGGTTGAGGAACTTTGTGGCATAGAGGTCTTCATTATATCAGTTGGTAGTGAAAGAGAAGAAAGTATAATAAAGGCAAATCCTTTTATCATGTAAAGAATGTAATTAGTTCGTACGGGAAAACGGATTAGTTACGTTTAGGCAGACATTACTCCCCTTATCTCTTTTGAAAAATCTAATTTTATTTTTTGTAAATAAACAAAAAAATTATGTAGTAAACAAATGAAATGTCCACTTTTTATGATAACTTCTTTAAAAAAGTTAATCGCATCATTTGGACCTGTAAACTTAATAGAGCTTAATAAAACCAAAAAATGGACATTTCATTTGTTAATGCGGACATCTTGACTTGATAGTAACACTTCACTAATACTTTGAACCATGTTTTGTCTATCTCTCCAACTTTATGGTCATATCTGATAAATCTTTAAAAATTAGAAACCAATATATGAACATTTCTCTCTCCATTTTTTGATAACTTTTAAACTTGTGTGAGATTATCTTCCAGAATTTCTCATTGTGTCTTTTCTCTATGATATGAACTATTTCATGGAAAATCACATATCTTATCAAATACTCTGGCAAATGTTTCATCAACCTGTTAACTGTTAGATTTTTTTTAGAACTGAGACTTGCCCACTTTGTCCTCATTTTTCTGAAATAAATGTGATTCAATTCAACTCCTAACTCTTTGGATGATTCCTTCGCAAGAGAATGGATAAGTTTCCTAAACTCTTCTTCAGATCTTGTGACTAACTTCTTGTTTTTTGTATTTTCCAGGCATTCTTTTATGAAGTCAAATTTCTTGATAATCCAATTTTTATATTTATCCAAAACAATATCAGGCTCATGACCAAGAGGAAGAACAATAAGAAGTTCTCCAGTTTTAAACTCTAATCTTGGATATTTCACAGCTCTATGAGAAACTTTATACGGGATATTATGAAGTTCCATAGTTCTTTACTCTCTCAATAAGTTTTTTATATAGTTTATCCATTTCTTCCAAAGTCATGCTGTATTTCCCTTTAAGCATTCTTGTGAATCTTCTTATTTCTCTTTCTACATTTTTTTCTACGGTAGGCTGATTAAACCAACCAGGAAACATGTAACTTTTAAGTCCTTCTGATATATTTCTTATTTCGTTTAACAGTTTTTCTTCTTTGCCAAATTTTTCTTCAAGGGCAAGCAATAGCGAATATTCAAGATCAGAAAAGCCTAATGATTTTTGTCTTTCAGAAAGTG
>JAFDIG010000071.1 GCA_019308145.1 Deltaproteobacteria bacterium
TTTTAAAAGATCGTCATAAATACGACTATACTCTCTTTTTACTTCTGCCTCAGGAACAGAATATGATTTAGCTTTATCTTTAATGTAGTTTGCAGACTCTTTCCCAGTAATAGCTCCCCAAGCCAGACATTCAGCCGTGGAGTTAGTGCCTAACCGGTTAGCACCATGCAATCCAACATTAGATACCTCGCCTGCCACCCAAATTCCATCAATACGTGTTTTTCCATTGATATCACCTTCAACACCGCCCATTGAGTAATGAGCAACAGGTCTAACAGGAATTGGTTCCTCAATCGGATCAATTCCAACAAAATCCATGGTAACTTCTCTTATCAAGGGAAGTCGCTCAAGAATCTTTTCTCTACCTAAATGCCTAAGATCCAGATGGAGATAATCAAGCCCTCGAGGTCCTTTAAAACCTCTCCCTTCTTCAATTTCGGTAATCATAGAACGTGATACCACATCTCTCGGGGCTAACTCCATCCTCTCAGGAGCATACTTGCTCATAAACCTCTCACCTTTGTTATTTAACAGATATCCACCTTCTCCTCTGCAAGCCTCTGTCATAAGTACACCGCTTGGGACAAGTCCTGTAGGATGGAATTGGAGAAATTCAATATCCTCAAGTGGAAGACCAGCCCTGTAAGCTAAAGCAAGGCCATCACCTGTTACGGTTTGAGAATATGTGGTAAAACCAAAAAGAGTTCCAGCACCACCAGTAGCAATGATTAACGCCTTGCCTTCCATAACATAGAACTTACCTGTAGCCATCTCAATGGCAGTAAGTCCACAGAATTTGCCATCTTCTACTATGATAGAAGTTACAAACCATTCATCATATCTGGTCCAATTTTGATACATCAGCAATTTATCATAGAGTGTTTGCATTTCAAAAAAGCCTGTTTTATCCTCTGCAAATGTAGCCCTTGGAAAACTATGTCCACCAAAAGGACGTTGATTAATCCTTCCATCAGGCCTGCGTGACCAAGGAAGTCCCCAGTGATCAAGTTGAATCAACTCATTTGGCATAAAGTGGACAAACCGATCAACCACATCTTGGTCTGCTAAAAAATCACTTCCCTTAACAGTATCCCAGGCATGTAGCTCAAAACTGTCTCCTTCCTCTGGCCTTAGAACAGCTGCTGTACCTCCCTCAGCACAGACAGAATGTGATCGCATGATCTGTAACTTGGAGATAAGGCCAATATCAACCTTCCCTTTGCTTACGCGTGAAGCTTCAACAGCCGCACGTAATCCAGCAAGACCTGAACCTAAAATTAATAGATCATGTTTTATAACATCTGGCATCTTGACCTCCATGATTTTAAAACTTGCTCAATATTTTTGCAAATATAAGGTAATAATATTTTTAAAAAGTTTTAGAACCGATTTAAGTAAAAACGGCTATTAAATAGCCTAAAGCAATCAAAGCCTGTGTAGATAATACAGTAATAACATTTTTCCCCATAGTAGGTATAAATTCTTTTATCCCCTCATGGTCTCTTATTACCCCTTTAGCGGTTTTTATTCCGATCATTACAGTTAACAGGGCTAAAAGAGTCCACACAGGCATATTATTTACAATAACCCCTAACACTATTAACAGATATGATAAGGTGATCAAAAAAACGGCTAAATAAGCGGCCTTTTTCTTACCTAAAGAGATCACAAAATGTTTTCTTCCCCCTTTTTTATCTGCCTCTGCATCAGGAAATTCATTTACTAAAAGAAGATTAGAAGTAAGTATCCCAGGTGCTAAAGAAGCAACAAGGGCCTCAATACTATAATGACCTGTTTGAACAAAATATGCACCCAATACCAAAAGAGGACCAAAATTGAACCCAGCAATAAATTCTCCCATTATTCTTTTAGAGAAAAAGGTATTATAAAAATAGATAGATATACCTGCTAAAAGAATTAATGGCAAAAGGGCTATTCCAGTTCTTATTACAAAATATATTCCGATCAGTCCTGCAAGAAAAAGAGAACAAAGACCTATAAAAAGAGCTTGCTTCGCGCTTAAAAATCCAGCTGTTAAAACCCCGCTTCCACCTGAAAAAGGGGTTCTTGTTGTAGATATATCTATCCCATCTTTATAATCATGGTAATCATTTAATATATTTGTAGCCATATGAGATAAAACAACACCTATTAGGGTAAGGATATAGATAGGGAAGGAGAAAACTCCTTCCCTTAAAGCAATAAAAGCCCCTAAAGATGTCATGTTCAATGAGAGAGGGATAAAGTGAAATCTTGGAAGAGTAATTAAAGCCTTTACTTTCATTCTGTTTACCCCTTTATCTTATTATTTTGGTAAAGGAAGAATGATCCCTTCTTTCATTAAAAGCTCTACCTCGTCTCTTGCCCGCTTGATTATCTTTGTAGCTTGATCAAGAAGTTCTTCTTTGCTCTTTTTTATCCTTGCCACACCCTGCTCTATTGCCTTCATTCCAACTGCTGCTGCCTCTCTTGGGTATACCTCCCACTCATCCATAGTAGGAATCAGATAATCCTCGTTTATACCCTTGTCCTCAGCACACCTTGCTAACTCATATGCTGCCTCAATACACATCTCATCAGTAATTGTCTTTGCCATAACATCTAAAGTGCCCCTAAATATAGCAGGGAATCCAAGAGAGTTGTTTACCTGATTTGGAAAATCTGATCTACCTGTAGCTACAATCCTTGCCCCTGCTTCCTTTGCCTCCCATGGCCAAATCTCAGGTATAGGATTTGCACATGCAAATACAATAGCTTCCTTTGCCATTCCGCTAATCCAATCCTTTTTGATAGTATCTGGCCCAGGTTTTGATAGAGATATACAAACATCTGCTCCTTTTAATGCCTCAGGAATACCTCCTCTTTTCCCCTTTGCATTGGTCTTTTCACAGAGTTCCCATTTCTCTTTATATTTCTCTTTTAATTCCGTTCTGCCTTCATGAAGAATCCCTTTTGAATCTACAACCACCATTTTTTGAGGATCAACACCAGCCGCAATTAATACTCTGGATATTGCAATATTAGCTGCCCCTGCACCAACCATAGCAATTTCTACCTGATCAATTGCTTTTCCAACAATCTTTAAAGCATTGATCAACCCTGCTAAGGTAACCGCTGCTGTCCCTTGTTGATCATCATGCCATACAGGGATTTTTGCCTCTTTCCTTAATGTATCTAAAACATAAAAACATTTTGGTTGTGAAATATCTTCTAAGTTTATGCCACCAAAACTTGGAGATATCAGCTTAACAGTTTTTATTATATCGTCAGGGTCTTTGGTATCAAGGCATATAGGAAATGCATCTACTCCACCCAAATATTTAAAAAGGATAGCCTTTCCTTCCATTACTGGCATTCCTGCTTCTGGCCCGATATCACCCAACCCTAAAACCCTTGTTCCATCGCTTACAACTGCTACCATGTTTGCCTTATTGGTATGTTCAAAAACCTTTTCAGGATTAGCAGCAATATCTTTACAAGGGGCAGCAACCCCTGGAGTATACCATACAGCAAAATCATCTACCCCTGTAATAGCACACTTTGGGATTACCTCAACCTTCCCTCGATAATAAGGATGCCATTTCATAGCATCATCCGCCGGCTTTTGTGCTTTTGCTAAAAGCTCCTCTTTAGATAATTTCATCTTTTTCCTCCTTAATTTAGATTTTTTTAAGTTTATAACCTTTTAATGAATATCCACAACTATTTCTTATAATAAGATTTGGAGTGAACTTCTTTATACCGCTCTTTTCTGTTTTGCCCTCTACCATATTCACTAATATCTTAGTGGCTTCCTCTCCCATCTCTTTTTTCTTCTGCCCTATTGTTGTTAAAGAGACATTGTAAAAAGAAGCAAACTCTATATTATTAAACCCAACAACTGCTAAATCTTCAGGGACACGTAATCCTAAATTATGAGCTTCTTCCATTACCCCAATAGCCATATAATCATTCAAGGCAAAAATAGCAGTAGGAGGGGAAGAAGAATCCATCAAATCTTTTAAACCAATCTTACCAGAAGGCATAAGAAAATTTCCTTTGGTTATCAAAGAATCATCAAAAAAAAGACCATAATGTTTAAAAGCTTTTTTGGCTCCCTCGATCCTCTCCAAGGTAACAGAAGACTCTTCTGATCCAGCTATTATCCCTATCCTTGTGTGGCCTATGCGAATAAGATGTTCAACAGCTAAAAAGCCTCCCATCTCATTATCTATCAAAACCTGAGGAATTTTTGAAAGTTCAGAACATCCAGTACATCTTCTATTTAACAGTACAAAAGGAAATTCTTCCTTTTTTAACTCTTCTAAATTTGGATCTTTGACATGGGCTGAAGTAAAGATGATTCCATCAACCCCTTTTCCTTTGAGAATGTTTATATGTTCTCGCTCGATATTGAGGTCATAATTTGTACAACCTAAAATTAAACTATATCCCAAATTTCTTGCTGTCTCTTCAATCACTTGAGCTAATTCAGAATAAAAGGGATTGCGTATAGTGGTAATAATTAGCCCTAATGTTTTTGTTTTTTTTATAATAAGACCTCTTGCAAGGACATTTGGCTGATATTTTAACCTATTAGCTATACCTAAAATCCGCTTTCTCGTTTCCTTACTAATTCGTGGTTTATTATTGAGTGCCCTGTAAACGGTAGTATGGCTAACCCCTGCTATTTTTGCAATGTCTTTAATTGTTGGACGTTTATTTTCCATTTTGCGTTAACGTTAACACTACAAAAATATAATGTCAAGCAAAATTTTTAAAGGAACTCTTCAAAAATTCTTCAATCCAAAATTAAAATAAATTATATGATATTTAAAAAAAATCTTTAAACAGACTAAAAAATCGTTTTTCTTATGATTAAAATAACAATTCTTACTTTTGAAAATTTTATAAGGAGAAAATAGAAAGATAAATAAAAGGATTCAAATATTATTTTAAAGAATAGATAAGAAATTTATCTAAAGATTGAAGAAATTACTTATAATTGGAAGAAATAATATCATTGCTCTTGATATCGATATCCTTTTTGCCACATACTTTACAATCCTTTTTCCTCTGATAATCAACTGTAATAAACTCCATCTCTTCCCCATTTACATAAAGCATTTTACCTATCAAGAGTTTACCAAAACCAACTATAAGTTTTATTGCTTCCATAACCTGTAAAGTAGCAATAACACCTGGGGTAGCACCAAGAACAGGAAAAGTTTCTTTATCTTTATACCCTCTTTGAAATATGCACTCCAAACAAGGGGTTAAACCTGGGATAATAGTAGTAATTTCCCCGAGCAACCCATGAATACCACCATGAATCATGGGAATACCCAAAATAACAACCCCTTCATTTAGTATAAACCTTGTTTCCATATTATCAAGGCAATCTATCACCAAATCAACTCCATCTAAAAGTTTAACTATATTTTTCTCTGTGATTTTTTCATGAATTGGAAAAAGTTTGATAGTTGAATTTATATTTTTAAGCTTATCACAAGCAGAAAAGACTTTTCTCTCGCCTATATTTGTTTCCCAATGTAAGATCTGACGATTTAGATTTGAAAGTTCTACTCTATCTGAATCAACTAAAGTTAGGCGACCTATACCAGCAGAAGCAAGATATATTGAAACAGGAGAGCCTAACCCACCAACACCAGCAATGAGAACATGAGACCTTTTTAATTTGATTTGCCCTTCTTCACCAAAAGATGGCAAAAGAATTTGTCGATTATATCTTTTAAGTTCATCCTCTGTAAGAGAAAGAGAGATTCCATTATTTGTTGTTATCTTCATCTTTAAAAAATTTAATTTTTATCCTTATTTGTGCTGATGTATTTAGCATAATATGTTCATTACAAAAAAATTTGCTATTCATTGTGTTTAATTTTTTCTTTTTCCCATCTTATGAGATCATCAAGGGTAATATTTTCTAACTCTTTTCTAATTAGATTAGTCACCCTTCGCCATAACATTTGGGCTACGCAGTGATCATTTCGTGGACAAATATTTTGATGATCTACACATTCAACAAAGGAGAAAGATCGCTCTAAAGTTTTTATAACCTCACTCATTTTTATTTCAGTTGGAGGTTTAGCAAGGAGAAAACCCCCTTTTTTCCCTCTAATGCTCCTTATAAGACCTGCTGACTGTAAAGATAATATAAGCTGCTCTAAGTATGCTTTAGAAACGCTTTGTCTTTCAACAATTTCTTTAAGTAATACAGGACGATTACTACTGTGAAGTGAAATGTCGAGAAGTGCTCTTAAACCATATCTTGTTCTAGTAGAAATCTGCATTTTTTCCTTTCTTGTTAAATTAAATTATAAAGTTTATCAATTTGGTTGTCAATCTTTTTAATGTATAATTGTAAATATATTAACAACAAAGAACGAATTCAATATAGCTTATTTCTTGTCCAAAGGTAAAATTTTTATAATATAAAACTAAAAAAATTTACATAATTTAATTAATCCAAAAATCTTGAATTACTCTACTTTTTATGATAAAAAAACAAGTATAATGGATTTATTTTCATTTCTTTTATGTTGGCTTCCAGTGATTTTTCTTATTATACTCGCGGTAGTTTTTAGTCGCCCTGCCTTTGACCTTTCTATTTATGGCTCATTTTTAACTTTGGCACTTGTTGTAACATCTTTTAAAACACCACTAAAGGTTGCCCTTTTAGCTGGTTTGGATGGAATTCTTACAACCTTACCTCTTTTATTAGTCATCTTTGGTGGTATCCTGCTTTCAAACCTACTTATGGCAACAGGTTCTTTGTCAAGAATTGTGGAATGTTTTATGGGCGGAGTTAAGGATTCTGTTCATCGTGTTCTACTTATTAGTATGGGTGTGGGTAATTTTATGGAAGGTGCTAGCGTAATTGCTGAACCAGTTGTAGCTCCTATGCTACGAGTAGCAGGTATTTCTCCTGTTGGTGCTGCTGCACTTTCTATTATTGGTTATTCTGGCATTATGACCCTTGAGATGACAGGAATTATTATTACAATCCTTTCTTTAGTTACAGGAATTCCTGTACAAAAACTGGCTATTGCTTCTGCTTGGCTTTCGATTCCTGCCATAATGGCCATGGCTGTATGTATGCAATTCTTTTTACCTCATGATGAGAGAGGTTTTAGACATCTTCCAATATTACTTGGGGCTGGCTTTTTTACTGGCATAGTTACTCTTGGAGCCACTGCCAGTTTAGGGTTTTCTGTCGCAGGCATGGTTGGTGGTTTAGCATTGATTTTTGTTTTGATACTTGTAATGCATAAAGGAATTGCCCTAACCAAAGAGATTTTCCGCGATATGACCCCTTTTCTTTTCCTGCTTTTATCTCTTGTTATGGTAAATAGTATACCTATGCTTAAAGAGTTGACCTTTCATAAATTAACTATAAAAGTTTCTGTAATTCCAATACATATTATCACATATAGACCATTTTTTTCCGCCTATTTATATCTTTTTTGCGCTTTTTGCCTTGCTTTGGTTTTGCTCAAAGTGCCTAAATCCCAAATAGGTGAAATACTACGATTAGGCATAAAAAGAGGGTGGTCTGTTTTTGTAGCAATGAGCTTATTTGGGGCTATGGGCCAGATGATTGCCTACTCAGGCTATAAAACGGCTTTTGTTCATCTTGATAAGTTACATAATATTCCTTGGATTTTAGCACATGGATTGCAAGTATATACTGGCAATCTATATCCTTTGTTTGTTCCTTTTTTAGGCTGGATAGGAACATTTCTAACTGGATATGGAGTAGCATCGCTAATGCTTTTTGGACAGCTTCAGGTTCAGGCTGCAGGGCTTCTTGGTACATCTGCCACATGGCTTGCATCTGGCTTGGCTGTAGGTGCTTCCATTGGATCTATCTCTTCCCCTTTTAAAATAGCAATAGCTACCCCCATGTGTGGCGCAGTTGGGAAGGAAGGAGAAATCCTTCGATTGACTATCCCTTTAGGAGTGGTTTCTGCCTTTATTATTGGTTTTATCCTATGGTTAGGATTATAAGTAGCCTCTACAAATCTTTTTATATATATATTATTATTATAAAAAAAGATATAAAACTTAATTAGTCCGCATTGAAAAATAGAGTGTGAACTAATTACTCTTCATATTTTGGTTTATAAAAAGGAATAACATAAGGACCTTCTGGGATAACAGCAACACTTTTATCATTGGCATCTTCAACACTTTTTCTGATTGCTTCGTCAAGTGATTTAACGATATTGACCCCTGTTAACTTCAATTCAGATTCTGAAAGTCCTTCAGTATAAAGATGAATATTACCTATACGCATAGGTTTAAGAAGCATCTCCGTATCCCATTCATCAATTGAAGCATGCTTTTTTGCCAAAATTTCTTCTAAAAATTTCTCATTTCCAAGGGTAATCAGTCGCCTTTGGGCTTCCACAAATTCAGGTGAGCCTAAACCTTCAGAACATTCTGAAACAATGAAAAGATTTCCACCAGGTAAAAGGAGATCCATAGCTCCGACCATTCCTTTTACTGTTTGATAATAAGTTGTATCAAGAGGGTAGCCAGCTGAACTTGTAATAACAGTTTTGAATCTTTTTTTAATAGGTATTTCAAGATATTCACGCGCATACTCAACAGCAGCAAGATGACTTTTAACTATGTCCCCAAAATTGACAAAAGATAATCTGCGTTCTTCATCTATCACGGTATTTATTGCCAGACACTTACCTATCATTCCTAAAATTTCCAATTGTTCTTCGTGTAAAGGATTGCCTTCGACAACAGAGTTAGCTGCATTGGGATCCTCAAGAAACATAGCACTATGAAACGATGTAATAGTATCTTGATGTGCAATCCCTGGAGTTATGACCTTTCTACCACCAGAATAACCTGCCATAAAGTGAGGTTCCACTAAGCCAGTAACAATACGTAAATCTGCATCTATAAAACGGCGATCAAGTTTAACAGGAATACCTCGTTTTGTTGTCCCAAGGTATATATGATCATCATCATTTTTGGCAAAATGATTAAAAATTTTTATTGCCACCAACATTGTTATATGATCTGCATCTATACCAGCCTCAAGCAACTTTTTTATCAAGGGGGAGAGAATAATAGAGTTAGGAACAGGCCTTGTCACATCACAAATAAGGATACAGACATCATTACAGCCTTTTGCTTCCTCAACCAATGGTTTTGACCCAACAGGATTTTTTAACGCAAAATAAACCGCATCAATGGGTTTTTTTAGGATTGGCATTCTCTTTTTCTTTATAATGGTTATATCCCAATCATCAGGTAGGTTAAGCAATAGACCCTTTTTACCATAATACATTTTTATCTGCATTATTACCCTTTCTTTAGGAGATGTTTCTATTTCTCCACCATAAAGGATGGATTAATTAGCCCATAAAAGAAAAATGGAATAATTACGTTTAGGCTGCCAAAGCCAATCTAAATTAATGAGGAAATTTCCTTATTAATATAAATTTTTTAACATATTTTTAATCGCTTTGAAATAATTCTAACCTTATTGAATTTAAAATTTCTACCTTTAATTAGCTCGCACTCTATTTTTCAGTATGAACTAAATTAATTGAAGTGTTAAAAAAAATGAGAGAGCCTTAAAAAGCTCCCCCATTTTCGTTTGTCTCATTATGTTAATTACCAAAGGCCTAACATCTTCCAATAAGGAAATCCAATTACAATCCATATAATTATGTTCACCACAGAAATAAGAAACCCTAATCTCCACCATGTTGGCAAGCTCACATAACCTGCACCAAAATAGATTGGGGCGGGACCAGTTGCATAGTGGGTCATAGAAGCATTGAGGTTAGAGAAATAGGCAAAACCTAAGGCGGCTAAATAAGCAGGAGCTCCTGCAGCAATTGCTACTACCAGAAAAGCAGAATACATAGCAGTTATATGAGCTGTCATACTCGCAAAGCCATAATGGGCATATAAATATATAAGCATAAGCACAATTAAGGCGGTTAACCATGGCCAACCTTTTACATATATCGATGCAGTACCTGCAAACCATTTGATGAGCCCCAATTTATTGAGCTGTCCTGCCATCATCACAAGACCTCCAAACCAAATCAAGGCATCCCATGCTCCCTTCTCTTTAAGAACATCATCCCATTTTATGACCTGAAAAATGAGCAAAACTGAAAGCCCAACAAAGGCAATTGTTGTTGCGTAGATTCCATGTAACTGAGAAGTTGCCCATAATGCTAAAACACCTATAAATACGACCAAAAGTATCTTTTCTCTTCCGCTCATAGGGCCCATTTTTTTAAGTTCATCTTGTGCAAATTTGGCAGCTTCAGGAGTCCTTTTGATTTCAGGTGGATAGAGCTTATATAGAATTAGTGGAATTAAAAACAAGGATATTAAACCAGGGAGTAAACCACCTAAAGCCCATGTCCCCCAGCTTAGATGAACATTAGCAGTTTTGGCAGCTAATTCCACCACCAATGGATTAGCAGCCATTGCGGTCATAAACATTGCTGACGTAACTATGTCACATTGATATTCTGTTATCATTAAATATGCACCAATCTTACGTGATGTATCACCTGGTTCTGAACCAAAAGTGTTTGCAAGACTTCTTACAATAGGGAACAAAATACCACCCGCACGAGCAGTATTGGAAGGTGTAGCCGGAGCAATTACAAGATCGGCTAATGCAACAGAATATGCAAGTCCCAATGTTCTTTTCCCAAATGCACGGATAAAAAGAAAGGCTATCCTTTTCCCTAACCCTGTTATGATAAATGCTCTAGCAAAGAGAAAAGCAACAACAATAAGCCAAACTGTTCCATTGCCAAAACCCTTAAGAGCTGCTTTATAAGGAACAGCATGAGAAATTGAAGC